>NZ_LAVM01000080.1:0-25194 GCF_001083815.1 Nocardiopsis sp. SBT366
CCCGCCCCGGGGACACCCGTCCGGAAGGACAGCACCCATGAGTTACGGGCCTCCGCCCCCGGGCGATCCCGCGGGACACGACCAGTCCACCGGAGGCTACGGCCCGCCGGCCCCGCAGTACGGTCAGCCGCAGGCTCCCTACGGGGACCAGTCCACCGGAGGCTACGGCCCGCCAGCCCCGCAGTACGGTCAGCCGCAAGCTCCCTACGGTCAGCCCATGCAGTACTACGGCGCCCCCGGACCCTACGGGGTTCCCGGTCCGTACGGGGTGCAGCCGCCCGCCTCCGACCCGCCCAAGAACTACCTGGCCTTCAACATCCTGGGGATCTTCGGCTGCCTCGGCATGACGAGCATCATCGGCATCATCGGCCTGATCTTCGCCCTCCAGGTCAGCAGCAAGTGGCACATCGGCGACTACGTCGGGGCCGAGTCCGCCGCCAACACCGCGAAGGTCCTCGGCATCATCGGCCTGTGCTGCTTCGTGGTCACGGCCCTCTACCTGCTCTCCATGGGCGTCCTCATCGTCACGTCGATCGCGGCCTGACCCGGGGACACGCGAACACCCGCCAGTAGTCTGGGCGGGTGCAGCAAGACGACGAACCCGCCAGCCCCCGGCCACCCGCCCCGTCCCGCCCGGCCGGACCCGCGGACCGGCCCGGGGGAGGCGTCACCACGGGACGGGCCGCCCGTCTCGTCCAGCGGGTCCACCCGGCCACCTGGCCGGTGTCCCTGGGAGCGCTCGGAGTCCTCGGGCTCGTCCTCCTCCACCTGGTCGACCCCAACGAACCGGGCAACTACCCCACCTGCCCCTGGCTGCTCCTCACCGGCACGTTCTGCCCCGGCTGCGGCACCATGCGCGCGGTGGCACTGCTCACCCACCTCGACGTGCCCGGCGCCCTCGCCATGAACCCGCTCCTGGTGCTGCTCCTGCCCTACCTCGCCCTCACCTACCTGACCTGGCTGGCCGGGACCCTGCGACCGCGCGCACGCCCGCCCCGACCCGCCCCGACCTGGTTCGTCTGGACGATCCTCGTCTGCTTCGTGGTCTTCTGGATCGCCCGCAACCTGCCCTGGTTCTCCTTCCTCGCCCCCGGCACCCCACTCCTGCCCTCCTGGTGAGAACGGGCTCGCCCCGATGATGCGGGTTCCTGCCCGATCGCGCCGAATCCTCCGGCGCGGTGACCCGGGGGCGGCGACCCCACGGCCCCCGAGGGTCGATACGATGACCAGCACAGGGTGTGACGGCCCGCGCCGACACCCGACCGGACCGCCGTGTCCACCTCCGGACCGGCCGCCGTGAACCGCAACCATGGACGAGGGAGCTAGAACCTGTGAGCGTGCTCGACGAGATCCTCGACGGAGTACGCGCTGACCTGGCGCAGCGACAGGCGGAACTCCCCCTGGACCGCCTCAAGGCCCAAGCCGAGTCGGTGCCCGTCCCCAAGGACGCCGAGGCGGCCCTGCGCCGCCCGGGCGTCCACGTCATCGCGGAGGTCAAGCGGGCCAGCCCGTCCAAGGGCCCGCTCGCCTCCATCACCGACCCCGCCGCACTGGCCCGCGACTACGAGGCGGGCGGCGCCACCTGGATCAGCGTGCTCACCGAGGGACGCCGCTTCCACGGCAGCCTGGACGACCTGCGCGCCGTCCACGCCGCGGTCGAGACCCCCCTGCTGCGCAAGGACTTCGTCGTCAGCTCCTACCAGCTGTGGGAGGCCCGCGTCCACGGAGCCGCCGCGATCCTGCTCATCGTCGCCGCGCTGCCCCAGGACGCCCTGATCTCCCTCGTCGAACGCGCCCGCTCGCTGGGCCTGACCCCGCTGGTCGAGGTCCACGACGAGGACGAGGTCGCCCGCGCCCTGGACGCCGGAGCGACCGTCATCGGCGTCAACGCGCGCAACCTGAAGACCCTGGAGGTCGACCGGGACACCTTCGCCCGGCTCGCCCCCCTCATCCCGGCGGACCGCGTCAGAATCGCGGAGTCCGGGGTCCGTGGCCCGCACGACCTGCTGGCCCACGCCGGAGCCGGAGCCGGAGCCGTCCTGGTGGGCGAGAGCCTGGTCCGTGGACGTAACCCGCGCGAGGCCGTCGCCGACCTGGTGACCGCCGGCGCCCACCCCGCGCTGCGCGACCGGAACTGACGGGACCAACACGATGGGACCGACGAAGGCGTACACGGAGCCCGCGCGGCACACGCCCGCGCGCCCGCTCCGGCGCCGATGGCGATGGCGCTAGGGAGCCCGTAGGCACGACCCGCGGGTTCCCGTCGCCGCGTTGACCCGAACCAACTCGCGCCGCCCGAGCCAGGCGGCCGCACGGCCGGTCGGCGCGCGGCACCCCGTGGCGCGACGCCCCGGGCCTACTCCGCGCGTTCGGCCTCCTCTTCCCAGGAGAACTTCCCATGAGCCACGCCCAACCGGTACCCGACGACCGCGGGCACTACGGCCGCTTCGGCGGCCGGTTCGCCCCCGAATCCCTCATCGCGGCCCTCGACGAGGTCGAGGCCGAGTGGGCCAAGGCCAAGGACGACCCCGCCTTCCACGCCGAGTTCGACGAACTCCTCAAGAGCTACGCGGGGCGTCCCAGCCTCCTCACCGAGGCCCGTAACTTCTCCGAGCACGCGGGCGGGGCGCGCGTCCTGCTCAAGCGCGAGGACCTCAACCACACCGGCTCGCACAAGATCAACAACGTGCTGGGCCAGGCACTGCTCACCAAACGCATGGGCAAGACCCGCGTGATCGCCGAGACCGGCGCGGGCCAGCACGGCGTGGCCACGGCCACCGCCTGCGCCCTCATGGGTCTGGACTGCGTGATCTACATGGGGGAGGAGGACACCAGGCGCCAGGCGCTCAACGTCGCCCGCATGCGCATGCTCGGCGCCGAGGTCGTCCCGGTCACCATCGGCAGCCGCACCCTCAAGGACGCGATCAACGAGACCTTCCGCGACTGGGTGGCCAACGTCGACCACACCCACTACCTCTTCGGTACCGCGGCCGGTCCGCACCCCTTCCCCAAGCTCGTCCGCGACCTGCACTTCATCGTGGGCGCCGAGGCCCGCGAGCAGGTCCTCGAACTCACCGGCAGGCTCCCCGACGCCGTGGCCGCCTGCGTCGGCGGCGGTTCGAACGCCATCGCGATCTTCGCCGCCTTCATCCCCGACGAGAGCGTCGCCCTCTACGGGTTCGAGGCCGGGGGAGCGGGCGCCGACACCGGCCGGACGGCCGCCTCGATCACAGCCGGAAGCCACGGCGTCTTCCACGGCGCGCGCACCTTCGTCCTCCAGGACGAGTACGGCCAGACCCTGCCCAGCCACTCCATCTCGGCCGGGCTCGACTACCCGGCGGTGGGCCCCGAACACGCCTACCTGGCGGACACGGGACGCGCGGTCTACGAGCCCGTCACCGACACCGAGGCCATGGAGGCCTTCCGGCTGCTCTGCCGCACCGAGGGCATCATCCCCGCCATCGAGAGCGCGCACGCGCTGGCCGGGGCGATCAGGCTCGGCAAGCGCCTCGGGCCCGACGCCGTGATCCTGGTCAACCTCTCCGGGCGCGGAGACAAGGACGTCAACACCGCGGCCGACTACTTCGGCCTCGTCGACTCGGAGGGACAGGCGTGATGACCACGCTCCAGACCAAGCTCGCCCAGGCCCGCGAGGCCGACCGCGCGGCGCTCGTCGGCTACCTGCCCGCCGGTTTCCCCGACGTCGACTCCTCGATCCGGGTCATCCAGGCCATGGTCGAGGGCGGGTGTGACGTCATCGAGGTCGGACTGCCCTACTCCGACCCCATGATGGACGGCCCCACCATCCAGCGCGCCGCCGACCGGGCGCTGGCATCGGGCACCACCACCGACGACGTCCTCCGGGTCGTGGAGGCCACCGCCGAGACCGGCGCCGCCGCCCTGGTCATGTCGTACTGGAACCCGATCGAACGCTACGGCGTGGAGCGCTTCGCCACCGAACTCGCCAAGGCGGGCGGGGCCGGGGTCATCACCCCCGACCTCATCCCCGAGGAGGCCGAGGAGTGGTACGCCGCCTCAGAGCAGGCCGGGCTCGACCGGATCTTCCTGGTCGCCCCGTCCTCCACGGACCGGCGCCTCGAACTCACCACCGACGCGTGCAGCGGGTTCGTGTACGCGGCCTCGCTCATGGGGGTCACCGGTACCCGCGCCCAGGTCGCCGACACCGCCGAGGCCCTGGTGCGCCGCACCCGGGCGGTCACCCGCGAGTCCGGCCTGCCGATCTGCGTCGGCCTGGGGATCTCCACGGCCGCGCAGGCCGCCGAGGTCGCCGCCTACGCCGACGGCGTCATCGTCGGCGCCGGGTTCTGCCAGCGGGTCCTGGACGCCCCGGACCTGGAGACCGGGCTCGTCGCGGTCCGCTCCTTCGCCGAGGACCTCTCCGCCGGGGTGCGCTCCCGGTAGCCCGACCCCAGGGCTCGGGAGCCGATCCCGGCCCATGCCACAACCCCCGCGGTGGGCCGCGCCAGCAAGGCGCGGCCCACCGCTCTCGTGTCCGCACCCCAGCCGTCCCGGGCAGGTCAAGCCCAGGGTTAAGAGGGTGAGAATCGGGTGAGAGGCGCCCTCGGATCCCCGTGAACGGGCCACCCCTTCGGGCTCCGGGTGGTGTGATGGCGGTGTCCCGGACGCGTGGCCGCCCGCCGTGCTCTCCGGTTCCGACGCCCTGTGCCACAAAGTCACTACACACAGTAGGCTTTGTTTCAACACGAAGAGCGACCAGGCGCGCACCCAGTGGCATGAGCGCGAACGACCGACCCCCACTCCCGAAGGCCTCGCAGATGACGGAAACCCACGACGACACCCCCACCTCCCGGCCCACCGGCCGCTGGGAGACCGTCCAACCCTGGCTCACCCTCGCCTGCCGGGTCGGACTCGCCGCCGTCCTCATCACCGCGGCCGTCACCAAGTTCCCGCCCGCCCTCTCCGTGCAGGCGGTCGAGGCCTACGACCTCTTCCCCACCGAGATCGCCCAGTTCATCGGCCACGTCCTCCCGCTGTTCGAGCTCGCCCTCGCACTGCTCCTCCTCGTGGGCCTGGCCACCCGGCAGGTCGGAGCCGTCGGCGCCCTGCTGATGATCGTCTTCATCGCGGGAATCCTCTCCGCCATGGCCCGGGGCCTCAACATCGACTGCGGCTGCTTCGGCGGCGGCGGACAGGTCGACCCCGGCGAGACCACCTACGGGCTCTCCATCGCACGGGACATCGCCTTCGGGGCCATGGGCGCCTTCATCGCGCTCTGGCCCAGGTCCCCCTTCGCCCTCGACCGCGCCCTCGGGCTCTTCCGCTAGTCCCGGAACACGGTGCCCCGGCACCCCGACGCGACGGTCGACCACCTCCAGAAAGCCAGAAACAGAGGAACACCATGGGGAGTGAAGCGCGCAAGCGCTCCCGCGAAAAGCTCAGGGAACAGCGGGAGAAGGAGAAGCGGGCCGCCAAACGCAACCGGACCCTCATCGTCGTCGGCGCCGCCGCGGCCGTGGTCCTGCTCGTCGTCGGGATCGGCTACGCCGTCCTCACCTCCGGCAGCAGCGACGGCTACGAGGGCCCGCTGGCCGCCCAGACCCTCCAGGACGACGGCAGTGTCGTCATGGCCGAGCCGGACGCCTCCGCCCCCGTCGTCGAGGTCTACGCCGACTACCAGTGCCCCGCCTGCCGCCAGTTCGAGCACTTCGGCGGCGACGTCCTCAAGGAACAGGCCGCCGCGGGCACGGCGATCGTCCACTACCGGCCGGTCAGCATCTTCGCCCAGCAGCCCGTGCCCATCAGCTCGAACTCACTGCGAGCCGGTGCCGCGGCCCGCGCCGCCGCCGACTACGGCGTCTTCGTCGAGTACAACGACACCCTCTTCGAGAACCAGCCCACCGAGGGCAAGGACGGCTTCACCGTCGACGAGCTCAAGCAGTGGTTCCGCGACACCGAGCCCTCCGACGAGGACGGGCAGGCCTTCGACGACCGCGTAGACGGCGAAGCGGAGATCGTCAAGGAGTTCACCGAGGAGTACCTGCCGGCCCTCACAGCCGACGCCACCGAGCAGATCGGCGAGGAGAACATCGGAACCATGGTCCTGTCCGACCTCATCAGCTGGGGAGCCAGCAACGGACACGACCCCGCCTTCCTGGAAGGCACCTACACGGGCGAGATCATCGACGCCACAGGGAAGGCCTACACTCGCTACAGCGGAGCCAACGAGTTCCGCGCCACGCCTTCCGTCTACATCAACGGCGAGTTGCTCGACGGCAACACCGCCATGTCCGCCAGGGGCCTGTCCGACGCCATCGCCGAGGCGGGCGACGGCGAGGTCAGCACCGAGCCGATGGACTCCGACGGCGGGGGTGACGCGGAGGAGAACCCCTGATCACCACCCCCGCACGCGGGGCGAACCCGAGAGCAGAGCAGTGACATTGTCGTCGACAGCTTCCGAGGGCGCGGCCGAGTTCGGCCGCGCCCTCGCGGCCATTCCCAGCCCCGAGATCAACTCGATCCCCATCGGGCCGTTCCAGATCCACTTCTACGCCCTGTGCATCCTCGCCGGGGTCATCGTCGCGGTCTACTGGAGCGAGCGCCGCTGGAAGGCGATGGGTGGTGAGCCCGGCACCATCATGGACATGGCCGTGTGGGCCGTGATCCTGGGTCTGGTCGGCGGACGCCTCTACCACGTCATCAGTGACGCCCACCTGTACTTCGGGCCGGACCGCGAGGCCATCCGGGCCCTCTACGTGTGGGAGGGCGGACTGGGCATCTGGGGCGCCATCCCGCTGGGCGCCGTGGGTGTGTGGCTGGTCGCCCGCAAGCGCGGGCTGTCCATGTCCAAGCTCTCCTTCGCGATCGCACCCACCATCCCGCTGGCCCAGGCCATCGGCCGCTGGGGCAACTACTTCAACCAGGAGCTCTTCGGGCGCCCCACCGACCTGCCCTGGGCGCTTGAGATCTACCCCACCCCCGAGGGCCACATGCGGGCGGGCATGGAGGTGGGAGTCACCACCTACCACCCGACCTTCCTCTACGAGTCCCTGTGGTGCCTGGTCCTGGCGGTCCTGCTGGCCTACCTCGGCCGCCGCTTCGAGAGCACTCTCCAGGGCGGACGCCTCTTCGCCGTCTACGTCATGGGCTACTGCGTCGGCCGCTTCTGGATCGAGTACCTGCGCGTCGACCCTGCCAACGACTTCTTCGGCATGCGCCTGAACAACTGGACCTCCATCGCGGTCCTCCTCGGAGCCCTGGCCTACTTCGTCTGGGCCGGTCGCCGCCTCGACTCCTTCTCCACCGCGGTCGTCCCCCACGGGCAGGACGCCGGGACCCAGGTGTTCGGCGACACATCCGCCGGCGAGAAGGCCGACGAAGGCACCGTCTACAGCGCCGTCGACAGCGACGACTCGGTGTTCGACCAGGCCACTGGTGGTTCCGAGGGAGCCGGGACGGAATACCACCCGAGCCCTGAGCGATCTAGTAGCGAGGGCTCGGCGGAGGACGGCGCCGACGGCGCGGAAGGCAACTCCGGGTCGAAGCCCGAGTAGAGCGGGACATTCCGAAAACCGGCGCACCGGCCCGTGGCCGTGCGCGCCGTACGACGAAGCCCGCAACAGTCGAGCAGACCACGGGTTGACGATTGAGAAAGACCGTGAGCAGAGCCGAGTCCGGTCACGGACGCAGACGTCGGCGCGGCGGATCCCGCCGTGCCGACAGCGCCCACACCGAAGAGCACGTCGAGGAACACGGCCCCGAGGACGGGTACGAGGAGCAGTACGACCCGGAGGAGGACTTCTCCGAGGAGTACGGCCACACCCAGGCCCGCCCGGACGCCGAGTACGACGACTACGACGACCCCGACACCGGGTACGAGGACGAGGAGGACCCGGAACACGGGGCCACTCGTGCCGAGGGCCGCAAGGGCCGACGCAAGGACAAGAAGGGCGTGGGACTCGTCTCCGCCTTCTCCGCGTCCGCGATCAAGAAGGTGTCGGTCCTGGGCGACAGGCCCAACCAGATCGTCTACACCCTTGCCGAACAGAGCAAGCGCAAGCGCGGCACCGCCGTGCTCGGAGTGCTCCTGGGCGCCTTCAGTATCGCCCTGGTCGCCCTTCTGGGACTGCTGACCTACCAGCTCGTCACCGGGACCGGCGGCAACACCGACCGGGGTGAGGAGACCATCGTCGCGCCGCCGGAGGGGCACAGCACCATCACTCCGGAGCTGTACCTGTCCGAGCCCGACCGGCCCGAGGTGTTCGGTTCCATCGAGAACCGTCCCGACGACGTCGAGCCCATGACCGACGAGTCCGTCTTCGGGCCCGTCGAGGAACTCGACATGGCCGGGATGAAGCTGGAACTCCAGGAGTCCGAGGTCACCGACTCCTGCACCTCACTGGTGTGGGGCGAACAGCTCGGCCAGAGCCTCCTGGACGCCAACTGCCTCAACGCGGCCTCCGGTGTGTACACCGACTCCGACGATGACTACGTCGCCCAGGTGACCCTGTTCGACCTCTCCGACAGCGCGGGCGCCACCGAGGTGGCCGCCGCCATGGACCCGACCAACGCGGAGACCGGGGCGGGCTTCCTGCTGTCCCGTGAACTCGACGGCGTCGAGGGACTCCAGGAGGGCTACAGCCAGGCCACCACCCAGGTCATGGGTCACTACCTGGCCGTCTACTGGGTCGCGCGCACCGACGGCTCCCTGCCGGGGGACGACTCCGGTCTGGCCACCGCGAGCGTGGTCTCGCAGAGCGCCTTCGGGTTCGTCTACGACGAGGTCGTCGCGCACAAGCCCGAGGAAGAGGAAGAGGGAGAGTAGGAGCGGATCTGTCCGGCCCCGTCGGGCGCCCCGATAGGATCTCGGACAGATCGATCCGCCCGCCGGGGTGTGTTCCACCGATTTATGGGAACACGGCCCCGGGGTCGACACCAGGCGGGAGGCGTCCCCCCGCCGTTCCCGAGCGCAACCGGGCCGGTCACCTCACGTGACCGGCCCGCATCCACGGAAAGGTCCTTTGGGTGTCCCCTTCTGAACCGTCGACGCCTGGCAGGCCGGGCCGCCGGAGGAAAAACAGCGAGCCAGCCGAACCCCCCGCCCAGGAGGACCAGAGCCGGTCCGAGAACCGCGAGGGCGGGCGCCGCAAGAGCGGCGGCCGACGCAAGAAGGAGCCCCGCCGCCTCGGCGGGATGCTGACCCTCCTGGTCGGCGCCCTCGTCGTCGCGCTCATCGCCCTGGGCACGGTGCTGTTCTTCCAGTTCTCCGGTGACGACGGCGAGGAACAGGCCGCCCAGGAGACCCGACCCGCCCTGTACAAGGTCCAGGACTCCCAGGACAGCAACATGAACGCGGTGCTGTCCTCCCGGGAGCAGGACACCCGGCCGCTCAACGAGGGCGAGCTCTTCGAGCGCCACAACTCCGAGATCTCCGGGCAGAGCCTGGGCTTCACCCTGCGCGACTCCGATCTGACCGAGGACTGCTCCGCGGCGGTCTGGGGCGAGCAGGTGGAGCAGGCCCTGGCCGACGCCGACTGCACGCAGGCGGGCCGCGCCACCTACCTGTCCGAGGACGACGTCTTCGGTGTGGTCGCGGTGTTCAACCTCGCGGACATCGAGGGCAGCCGTGCCGTGGCCGAGGCCATGGAACTGCCCGAGGCCGAGGAGGGCGAGGAGCCGGCCGACCCCGGTTTCGTGCTCTCCCCCTCCGGTGAGGACCCCCTCAACCGCCTCGGCGTCGGCTACAGCGCGGCCGACGCCATCATCACCGGCCACTACCTGGTCGTGGTGTGGGTCCAGCCCACCGACTCCGAGTCGGTCGACGAGCGGGTCAGCCTGGTCACACCGCTGGTGACCCTGGCCAACTTCCGCAACCCCTTCTTCCGCAGGATCGGTGAGCTCGGCGGCGACGCGCCCGCCGGTACCGAGGAGGGCACTGGCACGGAAGAGGGCACCGGTACTGAGGAGGTGCCCGGCGCGGGCGACGGCACGGGGGAGGGCACCGGCCAGGAGACGGTCGAGGACCCGCCCCCGGCGGAGGGCGCGGTGGAGGCACCCGCGGTACCCGGCGAGTAACGGCCTCACCCCTCGAACACACGGGCGGGGCCCGGTGGGAACGACCTCCCACCGGGCCCCGCCCGCGTTCGTGGAGACGGACCGATCCGGGTCAGTCCTCCCCCTCGGCCCGCGACTCCGTCGCGGCGGACTCCTCGACCCGGGCCAGGAGTTCCGAGGCCACCCCGCGCAGCTCCGCGAACCGGTGCTCGGGCAGGTCCAGCAGGGCGTGCCCCGCCACCCACTCGGGGGCCGAGGCCACCGCGTGCCGGGCCGTGCGCTTGTTGATCGGCCGCCCCAGCCGGGCCGCCGCCTCCACGAGCCCCGTACGCAGGGTCGCAGTCAGCGTCCCGTGCGCCCGCGCCCGCACGTGCGCCAGCACCTGGTCGGCGCCCTCGCCCGACTCCGGGTTCCGGGTGCACCGGATCGCGGTGAGGTCGGCGGCGCCCACCCCCCGCAGGAACCGGACCCGGCACCCGGGCTCCACCAGGGCACGGAACCCCTTCTGGCCCGCCTCGTCACGCACCCAGCGCGAGGACGAGGGCACCAGGACGAAGGTGTCGTCGGCGGTGGAGGCCAGCGCCACGCGGGGCGCCAACCGCTCCCACCCACCGGTGAGGTTGACCACGGCGTGCGCCCCCACGGCGGTGGGGGATTCCATCCAGGTGGACAGACGCACCCGGACCTCCCCCGACACCTCACGCGGCCAGTCACCGACGAGAGCGGGCGCGGGGCCGTCGGTGTCCGACCTGCTCAGCTCCGCGATCCGTGCCAGCACCGCGGCGGCCCGCTCCGCGTCGAGACCCCCGCGCGCCTCCTTGGCGTTGACCCCCTGGCTGTACACCCGCGAGGCGTCACCGCCGGGGGAGGGCAGGGTGCGCGCGAGGGGACGCAGCACGTACAGGTCGCTGGCGGCACCGATCGACTCCGCCCCCAGATAGCGGTTGAAGTCCGGCCACACCGCCTCCAGGAGGAGTCCCGAGCGCACCATCCGCGCCTGGGTGGCGGCCGCGAGCTTCGGCGTGGTCTCGCTGGCTCCGTAGGCCACGAGCACCCGCCCGCGCCTGGGATCGGCCAGACCCTCCACGCCGCGTCGCACGAACAGGTCCACCCCGTCGGGGGTGTAGGGCGGATCGGTGAAGACCAGGTCGGCGCCCTCCCGCAGCGACGCGGGCAACCCCAGGCGCAGGTCGGCGGTGTGGGTGCGCACCGGCAGTCCCAGCCGCTCGGCCACCGCGTCGATGTGGGCCAGCACCCGCTCGTCGAGGTCGACCACCCGCACCCGGGCCTCCGGACGCACCAGCGCCAGTGCCAGGGACGTGAGGTCGTGATCGCCCACGCACAGGAGCGTGCGCTGGCGGAGGTCGAACCGCGTGGCCAGGAACAGGGCGCGGCGCAGCGCGGTCTCGGCGGTCGCGGACACGTGGTCCAGGTCCAGGTCGGAGGCGGGTCCCTCCGAGATCGCCCGCGCCAGCTCGGCGGTGGCCCAGGCGTGGGCGGGGAGCAGGTGGGCCACCGGGTCGGCCAGCGACGGCGCGGTCGCGCTGTTGTACGGGGCGGGTCGTGACAGGCGGTGCCGCTCGCCAGCGGGCTCGCGCTCCAGTTCCCCAGCCGCCTCCAGGGCCCTGAACAGGGAGGCCACCACGGCGTGCGCCACGCCACTGGCGCGTACGAGTTCGTTGGCGCTCCACCAACGGCCGTCGGAGAGCAGCGCCAGGACCGTCCGGGGGCGCGTGGCGTCGGGCCCGTACTCGCGCAGGAAGTCCTCCACCGCCTCGGGGAGGGGCTGGGGGTCGTCGGGCCGAGAGGGTGTCTGAGTCTCCGGGGCGCCGGGTACGCGGGCGGCCTCGGGGGAGTCGGCGGCTCCGGGTTCGACCGGGCCGGGGGAAGTCGGGTGTCCTGCCATTCCGTGATCCTCCCACGTCGCGGACGCCCCGGCGGTGCCTCAGACGGGACGGTTCCCGCCGGATGAGGGGGATATCACTCCCCGGCGCGTTCCTCCCTCCCTTGGGAGTGGCGCCACCCCCGGGGTAACGTGGGAAGGCAGTGCTCAGCGCCGTCGCGCGATGGGTGAAGAACCGGCCAACGATCGGTCTTTCATCCCCTTTGGGAGGTTTAGCGGGTTTCCCTCGTGGAAAAACCCGCAAGGCCAGCCTTCATCGGACCCCGGTCCGAGAGGGACCCACGCCACTCCCCAGGGAGCGGGCACACCACGGGCCACGGCGCACCGCGGCGCCTTCTGGTCTAGACCTCCGATTCGCATCGGGGCCCGACCAGCCTGTATAAGAGAACCTGCCCGACACGGGCCGCCCACCGGCACCGGCGACACGAGGACGTGTACGCGACACGGTGCCACGGAACGGGCGACCCACACCGTCGGGACCGCCCCAGGGCGGAACAACAGAATCACGCACGCAGCAGGGCCAACGTCGTCCCGGATGCGCTTTTCACGAAGCCGACGAGAGACGACTGGAGGGCAGATGCCCGCTGGAAACGTGCGGCGTTCGTCCGTCCGAACGAACGCAGACGCCACCCCCCAGGGCCTGTACGACCCCGCCTTCGAGCACGACGCCTGCGGAGTGGGCTTCGTGGCCGACCTCACCGGTCGTCAGAGCCACGACATCGTCAGCAAGGCGCTCACCGTCCTGCGCAACCTCGACCACCGGGGCGCCTCCGGAGCCGACCCCGACGACGGCGACGGCGCGGGCATCCTCACGCAGATCCCGCACGAGCTCTACACCGAGGTCTGCGACTTCCCGCTCCCCGCCGCGGGCGCCTACGCCACCGGCATCGGCTTCCTGCCCTCCGACGCCGCCGAGCGCGCCGCCGCCGTGCGGACCATCAACACCATCGTCGCCGACGAGGGCCTCACCCTCCTGGGCTGGCGCGAGGTCCCCTTCGAGCCCCAGTACAGCGGCCCCGCCGCCCGCGAGGCCATGCCCTACTTCGGGCAGCTCTTCGTCACCGGCACCCCCGGCACCGCCACCGAGGGCCTCACCGGGATCGACCTCGAACGCCACGCCTACTGCGTCCGCAAGCGCGCCGAGCACGAGGCCGACGTCTACTTCCCGAGCCTGTCCCCGCGCACCATCGCCTACAAGGGCATGCTCACCACCCCGCAGCTGGAGCCGTTCTTCCCGGACCTGTCCGACCGCCGCTACGCCTCCGGCCTGGCCCTGGTCCACTCCCGGTTCTCCACCAACACCTTCCCGTCCTGGCCGCTCGCCCACCCGTTCCGCTACGTGGCCCACAACGGCGAGATCAACACGGTCAAGGGCAACCGCAACATGATGCGGTCCCGTGAGGCCAAGCTCGCCACCGAGCTCATCCCCGGCGACCTGTCCCGCGTGTTCCCGATCGTCGACCCCGACGACTCCGACACCGCGTCCTTCGACGACGCCCTCGAGCTGCTCCACCTGGGCGGGCGCTCGCTGCCGCACGCGGTCCTCATGATGATCCCGGAGCCCTGGGAGAACCACACCGAGATGGACCCGGCCGTCCGGGCCTTCTACGAGTACCACTCCACCCTCATGGAGCCCTGGGACGGCCCCGCCTCGGTGTCCTTCACCGACGGCACCGTCGTCGGCTCCGTCCTGGACCGCAACGGACTGCGCCCCGGGCGCTACTGGGTGACCGACGACGGCCTCGTCGTCCTCGCGTCCGAGGCCGGCGTCCTCGACATCGACCCCGCCACGGTCGTGCGCAAGGGACGGCTCCAGCCCGGCCGCATCTTCGTCGTCGACACCGCCCAGGGGCGGATCATCGAGGACGAGGAGATCAAGGCCGAACTCGCCGCCGAACACCCCTACCAGGAGTGGATCGACTCCGGCGTCCTGCGCCTGGCCGACCTCCCCGCCGCCGAACCCACCCCGGTCACCGAACTCAACCTCGCCCAGCAGGTGTTCGGCTACACCGAGGAGGAACTGCGGATCATCCTCACGCCGATGGCCCGCACCGGCGCCGAACCCATCGGCTCCATGGGCACCGACACCCCGGTGGCCGCCCTGTCCGCGCGCTCGCGCCAGCTCTTCGACTACTTCTCGCAGAACTTCGCGCAGGTCACCAACCCGCCGCTGGACGCCATCCGTGAGGAGATGGTCACCAGCCTGTCCACCCTCCTCGGAGCCGAGGGCAACCTCCTCCAGGCGTCCCCGGGCGACACCCAGCGCCTGGTCCTGCCGACCCCGGTCGTCGACCAGGCCCAGCTCGCCGCGATCGTCGCCGCCGGGCGGGACAACCCCGCGCTGCGCACCTTCACCGTCGACGGCACCTACCCCGTCGACGGCGGCGGCGAGGCCCTCTCCGCCCGCCTGGACGAGATCAACACCGAGGTCTCCCGGGCCATCACTGACGGCGCCCACATCCTCGTGCTCAGCGACCGCCGCGCCGACGCCGAACGCGCGCCCGTCCCGTCACTGCTGCTCACCGGCTCCGTCCACCACCACCTGGTCCGCGAGAAGACCCGCACCGAGGTCGGCCTCCTCGTCGAGGCCGCCGACGTCCGCGAGTGCCACCACGTGGCCCTCCTCGTCGGCTACGGAGCCTCGGCGGTCAACCCGTACCTGGCCCTGGAGACCGTTCGCGACCTGGTCGAACGCGGCACCCTCGGCGGCGTGGAAGCCGACACGGCCGTCCGCAACACCGTCAAGGCGTTCGGCAAGGGCGTCCTGAAGGTCATGTCCAAGATCGGCGTGTCAACGGTCAGCTCCTACACCGGCGCCCAGATCTTCGAGGCCCTCGGCCTGGGCCAGGAGGTCATCGACCGCTGCTTCACCGGCACCACCTCCCGCCTGGGCGGCGTCGGCTTCGACATCCTCGCCGAGGAGGTCGCGCTCCGCCACCGCCGCGCCCACGCCGCCAACCCCAACGCCCACCGGCGTCTGGAGGTCGGCGGTGAGTACCAGTGGCGCCGTGAGGGCGAGCCCCACCTGTTCGACCCCGAGACCGTCTTCCGGCTCCAGCACTCCACCCGCGACCGCAAGTACGACATCTTCAAGGAGTACACGAACAGGGTCGACGACCAGTCCGCCCGGCTCATGACGCTCCGGGGACTGTTCCGCCTCAAGGAGGGCGTCCGCGAACCCGTCTCCATCGACGAGGTCGAGCCCGTCTCGGAGATCGTCAGGCGCTTCTCCACCGGCGCCATGTCCTACGGCTCCATCTCCGCTGAGGCACACGAGACCCTCGCCATCGCCATGAACCGCCTCGGCGGCAAGTCCAACACCGGTGAGGGCGGCGAGGACCCGGCCCGCTTCACCCCGGACGCCAACGGTGACCTGCGTCGCAGCGCCATCAAGCAGGTCGCCTCCGGCCGCTTCGGCGTCACCTCGCACTACCTCAGCAACGCCGACGACATCCAGATCAAGATGGCCCAGGGCGCCAAGCCCGGCGAGGGCGGCCAGCTGCCCGGCCACAAGGTCTACCCGTGGGTGGCCAACACCCGCCACTCCACCCCCGGCGTCGGCCTCATCTCGCCGCCGCCCCACCACGACATCTACTCCATCGAGGACCTCGCCCAGCTGATCCACGACCTCAAGAACGCGAACCCGTCCGCGCGGGTCCACGTCAAGCTGGTCTCCGAAGCCGGTGTGGGCACCGTCGCCACCGGCGTGTCCAAGGCGCACGCCGACGTCGTCCTCATCTCCGGCCACGACGGAGGCACCGGCGCCTCGCCGCTGACCTCCCTCAAGCACGCGGGCACCCCCTGGGAGCTCGGCCTCGCCGAGACCCAGCAGACCCTGCTGCTCAACGGCCTGCGCGACCGCATCGTCGTCCAGGCCGACGGCCAGATGAAGACCGGCCGCGACGTCGTCGTCGCCGCCCTGCTCGGCGCCGAGGAGTACGGTTTCGCCACCGCGCCCCTCGTCGTCTCGGGCTGCGTCATGATGCGCGTCTGCCACCTCGACACCTGCCCCGTGGGCGTGGCCACCCAGAACCCCGCCCTGCGCGAGCGGTTCTCCGGCAAGGCCGAGTACGTCGTGAACTTCTTCGAGTTCATCGCCCAGGAGGTGCGCGAGTACCTCGCCCAGCTCGGCTTCCGCAGCCTCGACGAGGCCATCGGCTCCGTCGACCTGCTCGACACCGTCGAGGCCGTCGACCACTGGAAGGCCCAGGGCCTGGACCTGTCGCCGATCCTGCACGAGGTCGAGCCCATCGCCGGGGACCACCGCGCCCACCGGCGCATCCAGGACCACGGCCTGGAGAAGGCCCTGGACAACACCCTCATCCAGCTCAGTGAGGGAGCGCTCGACTTCGGCCAGCCGGTCCGCCTCGAACTGCCCGTGCGCAACGTCAACCGCACCGTGGGCACCATGCTCGGGCACGAGGTCACCAAGCGCTACGGTGCCGACGGCCTGCCCGCCGACACCATCGACGTGTCCTTCACCGGCTCCGCCGGACAGTCCTTCGGCGCCTTCGTGCCCCAGGGCATCACCCTGCGGCTGTCCGGCGACGCCAACGACTACGTCGGCAAGGGCCTGTCCGGCGGCCGCGTCATCGTCCGCCCCGCGCAGGCCTCCACCCTCGCCGCCGAGGAACACATCATCGCCGGAAACGTCATCGGCTACGGCGCCACCTCCGGGGAGATCCTTCTCCGGGGCGTCGTCGGCGAACGCTTCTGCGTCCGCAACTCCGGCGCCACCGCGGTGGTCGAGGGCATCGGGGACCACGGCTGCGAGTACATGACCGGGGGGCGCGCCGTCATCCTCGGCCGCACCGGGCGCAACTTCGCGGCGGGCATGTCCGGCGGTATCGCCTACGTCCTCGACCTGGACACCCAACGCGTCAACCCCGAGATGGTCGAGGTCGAGGACCTCACCGACGAGGACCGCGAGTTCCTCACCGGCGTCCTCACCCGCCACCACGACGAGACCGGCTCCACCGTCGCCGAACGCCTCCTGGCCGAGGGCAGCAAGGGGCTCGACCGCGTCGCCAAGGTCATGCCGCGCGACTTCAAGCGCGTCCTGCTCGCCCAGGCCGAGGCCGAACGCGAGGGTCGCGACGTCAACGAGGCCGTCATGGCCTCCGC
The DNA here is from genome assembly GCF_001083815.1 of Nocardiopsis sp. SBT366. Taxonomy (NCBI): domain Bacteria; kingdom Bacillati; phylum Actinomycetota; class Actinomycetes; order Streptosporangiales; family Nocardiopsidaceae; genus Nocardiopsis; species Nocardiopsis sp. SBT366. The sequence continues at coordinate 17,060 of NZ_LAVM01000080.1, forward strand.
GCAGTCCTGAAGTCAGCACACGAGAGGAGGAGGAACCATGGCTGACCCCAAGGGTTTCCTGAAGATCACCGAGCGCGAGCTCCCCAAGCACCGCCCCGTCGACGTCCGCATCCAGGACTGGCGCGAGGTCCACGAGGACTTCGACCGAGGAACCGTCACCAAGCAGGCCTCGCGCTGCATGGACTGCGGCATCCCCTTCTGCCACAACGGATGCCCCCTCGGGAACCTCATCCCCGAGTGGAACCACCTCGTGTACACGCACGACTGGGCCGAGGCGATCGAACGGCTGCACGCCACCAACAACTTCCCCGAGTTCACCGGGCGCCTCTGCCCCGCGCCCTGTGAGTCCGCCTGCGTGCTCGGCATCAACCAGCCCGCCGTCACCATCAAGAACGTCGAGGTCTCCATCATCGACCGCGCGTGGGAGGAGGGCTGGGTCAAGCCCCTGCCCCCCACCCACCGGACCGGACGCAAGGTCGCCGTCGTCGGATCCGGCCCCGCCGGACTGGCCGCCGCGCAGCAGCTCACCCGCGCCGGACACGACGTCACGCTCTACGAGCGCGCCGACCGCGTCGGCGGACTGCTCCGCTACGGCATCCCCGAGTTCAAGATGGAGAAGCGGCACATCGACCGCCGCCTCGCCCAGATGACCGCCGAGGGCACCACCTTCCGCACTGGCGTCAACGTCGGCGTGGACGTCACGGGCGACCAGCTCAGGGCCGACCACGACGCCGTGGTCCTCACCGGTGGCGCCACCAAGTGGCGCGACCTGCCCGCCACCGGCCGCGAACTCAACGGCATCCACCAGGCCATGGAGTACCTGCCCCTGGCCAACCGGGTGCAGGAGGGCGACCTCGACCGGGCGCCCATCCACGCCGAGGGCAAGCACGTCGTCGTCATCGGCGGCGGCGACACCGGCGCGGACTGCGTCGGCACCGGGCACCGGCAGGGGGCCGCCTCGGTCACCCAGCTGGAGATCATGCCCAAGCCCCCCACCACGCGCCCCGACCACCAGCCCTGGCCCACCATGCCGATGCTGTACAAGGTCACCAGCGCACACGAGGAGGGCGGCAAGCGGATCTACTCCGTCAACACCCTGGAGTTCCTCGGGGACGAGGAGGGCAACGTCCGCGCCCTGAAGCTGGTCGAGGTCAAGCGCGGCCCCAACGGCTTCGAGCCCGTCGAGGGAACCGAGCGCGAGATCCCCGCGGACCTCGTCACCCTCGCCATGGGCTTCGTCGGCCCCGAGAAGGAGGGCCTGCTCGACCAGCTGGGCGTCGAGCTCGACGGCCGCGGCAACGTGGTCCGTGACGCCGACTACCGGACCACCGTCGACGGCGTCTTCTGCGCCGGGGACATGGGCCGGGGCCAGTCGCTCATCGTCTGGGCCATCGCCGAGGGCCGCTCGGCCGCAGCCGGGGTGGACCGCCACCTCACCCGGGACACCGTCCTGCCCGTGGCCATCCCGCCCACCGAGCGCCCGCTCGTGTAGGAGACCACCGCCCGGGCGCGGGGGTCTGTCCCCGCGCCCGGCCCCGCCCTACCATCGACCCATGGTGTACCGCGTCATCGGTGAGGGGGCCATGGTCCTGCACCTGGTCTTCCTCGCCTACGTCGCGCTGGGCGGCTTCCCGGCCTGGCGCTGGCCCCGCCTGTTCTGGCCCCACCTGGCCATCGCCCTCTACGGCCTGGGCATCACCGTCATCGGCTGGCAGTGCCCCCTCACCCACGTGGAGGACTGGGGCCGCCAGAACGCCGGACAGGCCGGGCTCCCGCCCGAGGGGTTCATCGCGCACTACCTCACCGGTGTCATCTACCCCGCCGAGCACCTCCTCACGGCGCAGCTCCTGGTGGCCCTGAGCGTCGCCGTGTCCTGGGCCGGAGCGCTTTACCTGCACCGCCAACGCAAGCGCCCCGAGAACGCCGCGTAAAGATCGCGAATGGATCAGGGCGAGGCTGTTCTCCCTGCCCGGACCCCGCCGTACCGTCGAATCATGACCGTTGTGACCTGGGATTCGTACCGCGCAGCAGAACACTTCACCATGCGCAGCGCCCGGCTCGTCGACCGGCACCGCTTCGCCTACCTCTTCCAGAGCGGACCGGCCGAACCGGTCCGCGCCACACTCTCCGCCTACCGCAACCTCGACGGCGGCTACGGCAACGGACTCGACCCCGACCTGCGGGGCCACGCCAGCCAGCCCGTGGCCACCGAGATCGCCCTGCGCTACCTCGACGAACTCGGACCTGTCCCCGCCCAGATCGGTGCCGGCGTCTGCCGGTACCTCTCCACCGTCAGCAACGACGACGGCGGGCTCCCGACCTCGCTCCCCAGCGCCCGCTACACCGAATCCGCGCCCTGGTACCGCCACAACCACGACTTCGGCAGTCGCCTCGACATCACCGCGATGATCACCGGGCTCCTGCACAAGAACAACATCACCCACCCCTGGCGCGACCTCGCCACGGCCTTCTGCTGGAAGCACGTCGACTCGCTCAAGTGGACCAACCCGCACGAGGCCATCGGCATCTGCTGCTTCCTCCAGCACGTCCCGGACCGCCCCCGTGCCATCGTCGCGATGAACCACCTCTCCCACATGATCCGCGCCGTCATCGACGTCCACCCCCGGGCCACCGGGCACGTCCACACGCCGCTGGACCTGGCCCCGGACCCTGGCCACATCGCCCGGCCGCTCTTCACCGACCAGGAGATCGAACGCAACCTCCAGGCCTTCGAGGACCAGCAGCGCCCCGACGGGGGCTGGGACGCGTGCTGGGACGACTGGGACACCGTCGCCACCCTCGAACGCGAGGGCATGCGCACCATCCAGCGGCTGCGCATCCTGCGGGCCTACGGGCACGTGCAGCCCGACCTGCCCCGACCCCGCCGCGCAGGCTGAGCGCAACGCTCGGCGAGCGGCCGAACCGGGGGAGAGGGCGAACAGGGCAGGGGCGGCGGTCAGCAGGAGCGGGCCGCCGCCCACGGCGACGCGATCCCGCTCAGCCCAGAGCCAGCAGACGCACCCCGGCCGCCGTCAGCACCGCCCGGTCCACCTCGGAGCCCGACCGCCCGGTCACCGCGCGCACCGCCGCCAACGACGGGCCCCGCTGACCCACCTCCTGCGGCAGCACCCGCCGCAGCTCCTCCGGGTCCGCCGACCCGAACAGCACTCCACGGACCACGTCCAGCGCGGCCCCCGACGTCCACGGCTCCCGACCGAGCGCGTCCGCCAGGTCCAACCCGTGCAGCACCAGCTCCACCACCCGGGTCACCAGGTAGTCCGTCAGCAGCATCGGGTCCCCGTGCCGCGTCACGATCCGCCGGTCCACCGGCTCACCCGGAAGACGCCCCGCCAACGCGTCCCAGGTCCCGCGCAGCACCCGGCCCGGCTCCGCCGCGTCCTCACGCCGCGAGGCCCGCTCCACCGCGCCCGCCACCCGCGCCGCGTTCACCTCCGGCGAGAACCGCACCTCCGGCACGTAGTACCCCGCCGCGGAGACCGACCCCTCCGACACGCCCGGCCGACCCTGGTCCAGGGCCACCAACACCTGGTTCAACGAACCCACCGTGTGCACCGACAACGCCGCCACGTCCCACGGAGCGCATCGTGTTGGCAACATCACCTCGGACTCCGACAGGCCCAGCAGGACCTCCTCCAGCGCCGTGACCTCCGCGCCCAGAGCGGGCTCCACCACAGAACGATCGAACACCGACAACCCCTCCGCCAGACACCGAACACGGCCCCACGGCCGCGCCCACATCCAACACCCCTTACGCAGGGTCACCACGTTCGCCCCAACTCCACCTCAGATACGTGTATTCGCAACCTGGTTTAGACCACTCCATCCCCCAGACGCTCTAAAGTGATAGTCGTGACACGTCGAGCAAAAATCGTTGCGACCCTTGGCCCCGCCACATCGAGCCCGGAGACCCTCCGGCGCCTCGTCGACGCGGGCCTCGACGTCGCCCGTCTCAATCTCAGCCACGGAACCCACGACGACCACCGCGCCAGCCTCGTCAATCTCAGGCAGGCCGCGGCGGACGCCAAACGAGCAGTGGGGGTCCTCGCGGACCTCCAAGGACCCAAGATCCGCGTGGGAACCTTCCCCGACGGACCCGTCGAACTCGCCGCCGACGACGAGTTCACCATCACCATCGAGGACGTGCCCGGCGACCGCCAGCGCGTCTCCACCACCTACAAGGGCCTCCCCGGCGACGTCCGCCCCGGCGACCGCGTCCTCATCGACGACGGCCGCGTCGTGCTGGAGTGCACCAAGACCACCAGCACCGAGGTCCACACGCGCGTCATCTTCGGCGGCACCGTCTCCAACCACAAGGGACTCAACCTCCCCGGAGTCGCCGTCAGCGTGCCCGCCCTCACCGAAAAGGACGAGGCCGACCTGCGCTGGGCCCTCGCCCAGGGCGTCGACATGGTCGCCCTCTCCTTCGTCCGCAGCCCCGCGGACGCCGAGGAGTGCCACCGCATCATGGACGAGGAGGGCGTCACCGTCCCCCTCATCGCCAAGATCGAGAAGCCCCAGGCGGTCGAGCGCCTCCAGGACATCATCGAGGTCTTCGACGGCGTCATGGTCGCCCGAGGCGACCTCGGTGTCGAGCTGCCCCTGGAGAACGTTCCGATGGTGCAAAAGCGCGCCGTCGAACGCTGCCGCGACAAGGCCAAGCCGGTCATCGTCGCCACGCAGATGCTCGAGTCCATGATCAGCGCGCCCCGACCCACCCGGGCCGAGACCTCCGACGTCGCCAACGCCGTCCTGGACGGTGCGGACGCCGTCATGCTCTCCGGCGAGACCAGCGTCGGCCAGTACCCCATCGAGACCGTCGAGACCATGGCGCGCATCGTCAGCGCCGCCGAGCAGGAGTCCCTGCGCGCCTCGCACATCCTCAACCGGGTGCCGGAGACCACCGGCGGGGCCATCGCCCGCGCCGCCGCCGAGATCGGCGCCACCGTCGGCGCCAAGGCCCTGGTCGCCTTCACCATGTCCGGTGAGACCGCCCGGCGCCTGGCCCGCTACCGTTCACCCATCCCGCTCCTGGCCTTCACCACCGAGGATGAGACCCGGGGCAGGCTCTGCCTGACCTGGGGCACCGAGAGCAACCAGGTCCCGTGGGTCGACAACACCGACGACATGGTCCGCCAGGTCGAGAACGAGCTCCTTCAGCTCGGCGACTACCACAAGGGTGACAAGGTCGTCATCGTCGCCGGCAGCCCGCCCGGAACCACCGGTTCCACCAACTCCCTGCGCGTCCACCGACTCGGCGACGCCGTCGCCCTCGGTACCAGCTGAACCAGCTGACGCGTGAACGGGCGCCCCGACCGGGCGCCACCTGACGGGCCGCATCAGGTCCGGCCCGGAGGAAGGCGTACTGAGCCGCGCCGACCTCTCCGGGCCGACCGGTGCGGCCGATGTCATGTCCGGGGTCGGGCCCCACACGGGGCGGGGGCGCGCACCGGAGCACGCGGGAGCGCCACCGCCGGCTCTCCGGGTTCGCGCTCCCGGGTCACTGCTCCTGGTTGGAGGAGACCCCGCCCTCGAAGGTCACCCGGTCCAACGGCATGTCCCAGGGCAACAGGTTCCAGGGGCTCCTCGGGTCCTCGTCCAACAGACCCAGCGCCACCCACACACGGTCGGCGTCCGGCCGGTCGACCTCCACCGGGTCGCCGTCCACGCCCTTGTCCGGCCAGAGCAGGTAGCCGGCGTGGAAGGCCGTGGACAGCTGGCCCCACGACGAGTAACGGCGCTGGAGGTCGGAGGCCACCCGCCGCAGCAGCGTCTGCGTCTCCACCGGGCTCAGCCAGTCCAGGGACGCCCCGCCGCACACCAGCCGGATGACGTGCACCGACTTCCACCACTGGTAGGCGCCGATGATCACCGTCTCGTCGGCCTCGGTCACGCGCGTGACCGCCCGCAGGCGGGCCACCTGGTCCGGGGACAGCTCCACCGTCTCGCCGGTGTCCAGTCCGCCCTGGTCCAGTGGCAGTCGGGACCGGGCCGTGCCCGCGCGCAGGTCCACCGCCAGGTCCAGGCTCGGTCCCTGGTGCAGACCGGCCAACAGGGTGTCGACCGCGGTCAGCAGGGACTCCCGGTCCACCACCGACCACTGGCGCTCCAGCATCCGCCGGTACCGGCGTCGCAGGCTCGGCCGCGCCACCACGTCCCAGGGCTCGGCCAGTGCCACACGGAACGGGGCCGCCGCCGCGGCGGCCCACCGTTCGGTGCTCAACGGGGCCTCGGGGTCCTTGGTCCGGATCGTCGGGGACTCGTGCGAGCCCACCACCAACTCGGCGAACGAACCCGCGGACAGGACCAGCAGGGGCAGGAACGACCAGCCGGGCAGGTCCACGGCGACGAGCAGGACCGCGGACAGGGCCACCGGGGTCCACAACCACGGCTGCCGCCGCCGGGAGCCCCAGGCCACCACGACCCAGGCCCCGATCACCAGCGCGCCGATCAACCCGGCCACCGCGGTCAACAACCGTCGCCCCTCCCTCGCTGCGTGCCCGATCCGACCGGGCTTTCCGCCATCAAGGATCAGGGACGCGGCGGCTCCCGGGCGACCGAACCCACGGGTTGTGCTCAGGTTGTGGCCGTGATGTGACCGGTTCAGCCCGCTTGTAGCTACATAAAGTGACAAAAGGCCTATTTAGGGTCGAATGGGTCGGGTAGTTACAGAGGTTCTGGCCAGTCTGTCCCGACCTGGCCAGAACCCCCGCCCCACCAGCCGAAACTCCTAGCCCAGGGCCTCCACGACCACCTCGGTCGCCTCCGCGATCAGCGCGTCGTCGTGCTCCGCGTCCTCCACGCCCACGCTGGACATCACGGCAAGCACGATCGGGTCGCCCTCCTCGGGCCACAGCACCGCGATGTCGTTGCGCGTTCCGTAACCGCCGTTGCCGGTCTTGTCACCGACGACCCAGCCCTCGGGCACGCCCGCCCGGATCAGGTCGTCACCCGTCGTGTTCCGCACCAACAGGTCCACCAGCACCTCGCGACGGTCCTCCGGCAACACGTCCCCCAGCGTGAACGCCTCCAGGCTCGACGCCATCGCCTCCGGAGTGCTCGTGTCCCGCACCTCGCCCGGGACGGCCGAGCTCATCTCCACCTCGTACCGCTCCAGCACCGTCACGTCGTCGCCGGTCAGCTCACCCAGCCGCTCCGTGAACCCCGCGGGACCGCCGATCTCGTCCAACAACAGGTTCGCCGCCGCGTTGTCGCTGAACCGCACCGTCGCGTCGCACAGCTCCAGCAGCGACATCCCCGAGTCCAGGTGCTCCTCCACGACCGGTGAGTGCGGGACCAGCACCTCCTCGTCGAAGGTCACCACCCGCTCCATCTCCTCCAGCGAGTTCTCCGACAACACCACCCCGGCCAGCAGCGCCTTGAACGTGGAGGCGAACGCGAAGCGCTCGCCCTCCTGGAACGCCACCTCGTCACCCGACCCCGTGTCCAGCGCGTACACACCCAACGTGGACCCGTACTCCTGCTCCAGGGCCTCGAACTCCGCCGCGAAGTCCACCGTCACCGAAGCGGACTCCGCGGGCTGCCCCGCGTCCCCCGCGCCCTCGGAGGCGCCACAGCCGACCAGAGGCACCAACGCCACCGACGCAACGAAACCGCGCCACCACACACCGCGCACAGCAAACCCCACGAAAACCCCCATAAGCACAGGAATCAGAAGAGAGACGAACCAGAACCGGCCCGCCACCGCAGTCTCACCAACCGCGACCCATGCTGTCCAAGACACAAACAGCCACACCCATGCGGATTCGACATAACCTCAGACCATGGACCTCGTCGGAGCCTGCACCGCCTTCATCCACGTCAGCGACCGAGGCAGCTTCACCCTCGGAGCCGCCGCCGCGCGCATCCCCCAACCCGTCGCCAGCCGTCGCATCGCCGCCCTGGAGAAACACCTCGGCGCACCCCTCTTCGACCGCACCACACGACGCGCCACCCTCACCCAGTTCGGCCACACCGTCCTGCCCACCGCACGACGCCTCGTCAACCTCGCCCACACCCTCGAACACGACGCCGCCCAGGCCCGCCACACACCCCTGCGCCTCGCCGTCCCCGCCACCTGCACCACCCACGACCTCGCCCACCTCACGGCCCAGGCC
>NZ_LAVM01000081.1:0-25191 GCF_001083815.1 Nocardiopsis sp. SBT366
CTCACGCCCGGAGCCGCACCAGCCACCGCACCCACCACCGATCCCCGAGGAGCTCTCCTCCGCATGGAACGCCTCGACACCGCCACCCGCCCCACGCGCCGCCCCTGGACCCTGCGCGCCTCCAGTCCGCGTCCGGCCCCGGCGCCGCTGCCCGCGGGCCACCCCCTGGCCTGGTTGGACCGCGCCGCCGAGCGTCGGGCCAGCGCCGGGCTCACCCGTCGGACGGTGCCCCGCTCCTCTTCGGACGACCTGCTGGACCTCGCGGGCAACGACTACCTCGGGCTCATGCGGCACCCCGCCGTGCTGGCGGCCGCCGCCGACGCCGTCCACACCTGGGGCGCGGGCGCCGGGGGTTCGCGTCTGGTCACCGGCGACACCGAACTCCACGCGGAGCTGGAACGCGAGCTGGCCGAGTTCCACGGGGCCGAGGCCGCCCTGGTGTTCTCCTCCGGGTACGCGGCCAACCTCGCGATGGTGGCGTCGCTCGTGGCCCCGGCCCCCGACGACGTCGAACCGCCGCTGGTGGTGTGCGACCAGTACAACCACGCCTCCCTCATCGACGCCACACGGCTGGCACGGGCGGCGGGGGCTCGCGTCGCGGTCTTCCGCCACCGCGACACCGACCACGCCGCCGAACTCCTCTCCGAGGGCCGGGGGCGGCGCCTGCTGCTCAGCGACACCGTGTTCTCCGTGGACGGCGACCTCACCGACGTCACCGCCCTGGCGGAGGCGGCGCGCGGTCACCAGGCGGCGCTGCTGCTGGACGACGCCCACGGGCTCGGTGTGCTCGGCCGGGGAGGACGCGGCGCCGTGGGCGGGACGGCGCTGGGCGCGGCCGACGACGTCGTGGTGTCGGTGACCCTGTCCAAGTCGCTCGGCGCCCAGGGCGGCGCGGTCCTGGGTTCTCGACGGGTGATCCGTCACCTCGTGGAGACGGCGCGGACCTTCGTGTTCGACACCGGTCTGGCCCCCGCCTCGGTGGGGGCGGCGCTGGCCGCCCTGCGCGTGCTGCGCGCCGAGCCCTGGCGGGCCGGGACCGTGCGGGCCCGTGCCCGTGAACTGGCCGAGGGCCTGCGCGAACGCGGGCTGGAGGTGAGCCAGCCGGACGCGGCCGTGGTGTCGGTTCTGGCCCGCTCCCCACAGGAAGCGCTGGCCTGGCGAACGGCCTGCCACGAGGCGGGTGTCCGAGTGGGCTGCTTCCGGCCGCCGTCGGTCCCGGACGGCCGGTCCCGGCTGCGTCTGACCGCCCGCGCCACCCTGGACAAGACCGGTATCCGCCGTGTTCTCGACGTCATCGAGACAAACCGCCCCGGGTAGTCTGGCCTGTGGATCAGGGTGTGTCGGCCGAGCGCACCCCACTCGCCCCGCGACTCTGGGAGGCGGTAGTAGATCGTGTCAGCGCGTGATGGTGACCCCCGGGAGCCCCGGGAACCGGAGGGCCCGGAGGACCCCGCGAGGACCCCTGCCCACGGCGATCCCGTGACCGACTCCGAGTCGACCGGGCCCGAGAGCGTCGGCCCCGCGGCCGATCCCGAGTCGACCGATCCCGAGTCGACCGGCCCCGAGACGGCCGGGTCGGGGGCGACCGAGAGCGAGGAGAGCGGCCGGTACCGCCGACGCCGTCGTCGCCGCCGCGTCACCCTGGTCACCGTGTCCGTCCTGGTCCTGACCCTGGTGACGGTCCTGGCCGTGCCCACCAGCCGCGACGCCCTCATGCGCCTGTGGTGCGACACCACGAGCGGCGTGTGCCCCGGCGAACCCCTGCCTCCCATCACCGAGGACGAGGAGGAGGACTGGCGGGTCCGGTTGGAACCGGACGAGGCCGCGCTCTGGGGCAACTACGTCTCCCTGGGCGACTCCTACTCCTCCGGCGACGGTGCCGGAGAGTACGAGGAGGGCACGGCCGAACCCGGCGAGTGCTGGCGCTCCGAGCACGCCTACCCCAGGGTCATCGAGGAGGAGTTCTCCTTCGACGGCGCGCTGGGCTTCTACGCGTGCAGCAGCCACAAGGGCTCCGACATGCTCAGCCAGGTCGGCACCCCCGAGTCGCAGCTCGAACGCGTCACCGAACACACCTCGCTGGTCACGGTCGGGATCGGCGGCAACGACCTCGGTTTCATCCCCGTCCTGCGCACCTGCATCATGCGGATGCCGTTGTTGGAGCGGACCGCCTGCACGGACCAGGAGGACGAGGTCATCGAGCGGATGGACGCGTTCGAGGAGACCCTCACCGAGGTGCTCGGCCAGATCCGCGACCGCGCCCCGGACGCCCGCGTGCTGGTCCTGGGATATCCCCGACTCTTCCCGGAGCAGCCGCCGGGCATGTACTACACGCTCTCGCAGAGCGACCAGCTGTGGCTGAACTCGGTGGCCCAGCGGTTCAACGACCGGATCAGGGACACCGCCTACCAGGTGGACGGCGACGTGTACGGGTCGCGACAGGTGGGCAGCGTCGAGTTCGTCAACGTCTTCACCGCGTTGAAGGGGCACGAGGTCAGCGAGGACGACGCCTGGCTCAACGGGATCGTCCTCGGCCAGCTGGGTGAGGGCCTGCGCGTGGACCGGGCGAGCTTCCACCCCACGGCCCAGGGCCAGCGCTCCATCGCCGAACGCGTGCGGCTCCAGATCGAGGAGGGGCCCGAACGCGTGCTGTACGCCTCCCGGGAGACCCTGGACAGGGTCGACGCCGACGTCCTGCACACCGAACTCGGCGGCCCCCTGGACCCGGTCAACGTCGTCCCCGACACCGACGAGGCCGAGGCGAACGAGGCCGAGGCGAACGACGGCGAGGGGGACGGCAACGGTGCCGCCGAGGCCGGGGCCGGTTCCTGACCCTCGACCGACGCTGGCCGAACGCGGCGGTGCCCCCCCCCGGAGCGTTCCGGGGCGGGGCCCCGCCGTTCCACCCTCACACGGGCGGGGGAACGGCCGCTGCTACCGCCGCTCCGCCCTGAGCTCGGCGAGGACCTCGCCGAACCGGTCCAGCCCCCAGTTGAGGTCGTCCTCGCTGATCACCAGCGGCGGGGACATCCGCACCGTCGAACCGTGGGTGTCCTTCACCAGCACACCGTGTTCGGCGAGCCGCTTGCACAGTTCCTTGCCCGAGGCCAGCGCGGGGTCGACGTCCACGCCCGCCCACAGGCCGATGCTGCGCGCCGACACCACACCCTCGCCGACGAACCCCTTCAGCCTGCGCCGGAGCACCTCGCCCAGCTTCCTGGCGTTCTCCAGGTAGGGACCCTCGGTCAGCATCCGGACGACCGTCTGGCCCACCGCCCCGGCGAGCGGGTTCCCACCGAAGGTGCTCCCGTGCTGCCCGGGCTGGATGACGCCGAGGACGTCCTCGTCCGCGACCATGGCCGACACCGGCAGGACTCCACCGCCGAGCGCCTTGCCGAACAGGTAGGCGTCCGGGACGACACCGGTGTGCTCGCAGGCTCGGATCGTGCCCGTGCGCCCGAGTCCCGACTGGACCTCGTCGGCGATGAACAGCACCCGGTTGGCGTCGCAGATCTCACGGATGCGGGGCAGGTAGTCGGGGGGCGGCACGATCACGCCCGCCTCGCCCTGCACCGGTTCGATGAGCACCGCCACCGTGGTCTCGTCGATGGCGTCCTCGACGGCCCGGGCGTCCCCGTAGGCCACTGAACGGAAGCCCGGCGTGTAGGGGCCGAAACCCGTCTTCGCCTCGGAGTCGGAGGAGAACGAGATGATCGTGGTGGTGCGGCCGTGGAAGTTGGCCCCGGCCACGACGATGGTCGCCTGGTTCTCCGGGACGCCCTTGACCTCGTAGCCCCACTTGCGGGCCACCTTGATGCCGGTCTCCACCGCCTCGGCACCGGTGTTCATCGGCAGGACCTTCTCCTTGCCGACCATGTCGGCGAGGGCGCTCACCCACGGGCCGAACTGGTCGTTGTAGAAGGCCCTGCTGGTCAGCGTCACCCTGTCGAGCTGGGCGTGCGCCGCCGCCAGGAGATCCGGGTTGTGGTGGCCGAAGTTCATGGCCGAGTAGCCGGCCAGACAGTCGAGGTAACGCCTGCCCTCCACGTCGGTCACCCAGGCGCCTCGGCCCTCGGCGATCACGACGGGCAGGGGTGAGTAGTTGTGTGCGGACCTCGTCTGTGCGAGTTCGATGTGGTCCGCGCTGGAGAGTCCCTGTCCGCCGGGGTTTCCGGCGGAGTCCTGCTGTCCCAGATTCTGGGTGGTCATCTAAGCCGCTCCGATCACCATCGACCGATGTCAGACACTAGATACCCACCGTGGGGCCCTGTAGAGCCCCATGGCGGGATCTCCAAGAGTTGAGCAGATGATCCGGTGAGCCCACAAGGGGTGGTGAAGATCACCGGTCGGCGCCCGGGCCCGAAACCCCGGGGCCTCCCGGGCCGACACCCCCACTGAGCGGGAGCGGCCGGGCGGGGTCCGCTCCGGGGGTGACGGGGGACGGTTACGCAGGTGACGCGGTACACAGCCCCGACGGCGATCGGGTGAGGCCCCGACGGGTACGTTCGCTCGTAACCAGCCACAGCCGCCACGAGCGCCCCGCGCCGAGGACGGCCGTTCACGAACGTCAGGGAGGTCATCAGACGTGCCCCAACACGCGTCCCCGGACACCCCCTTCTCCCTTGCCAACCTCATGACGGCGGTGACCGACGCCGTCCCGGACCGGGTCGCGCTGGTCGCCGGACCCCGCCGCCTCACCTACCGCGCCCTGCTCGACCGTTCCACCCGGCTGGCCCGGCACCTGGTCACCACCGGTGTGCGCCCCGGGGAGAACGTCGCGATCCTGTCGTTCAACCGCGCGGAGTGGGTGGAGTCGTTCCTGGGCGTGCTGCGCGCGGGCGCGGTGCCGGTGAACGTCAACTACCGGTACGTGGCGGGCGAGCTCCGGCACGTGCTCTCGGACTCGCACGCGGTGGCGCTGATCGCCGAGGACTCCCTGGCCACGACTGTGGCGGCGGTCCGCTCCGACCTGCCGCGCCTTCGGCACGTGCTCCTGCTGGAGGACGGCGCGGAGCGCGACGCGTCGCTGGACGGCGCGGACTACGAGGAGGCGCTCGCCGCGCACGGCCCCGACTCCGAGCACGGCGCGGTGGAGCTGCCCGAGACCAGTGGTGACGACCACTACCTGCTGTACACCGGGGGCACCACCGGCTACCCCAAGGGCGTCCTGTGGCGCCAGGCGGACGTCTTCCGCGCCGCCGTGGAGCGGCGCGAACCGGGAGCCCCCCGCGCCGGGACCCCTCTGGACGTTGCCGGACGCGCCGCGCGCTGCTTCCCTCTGCGCATGCTCGTGCTGGGTCCGCTCATGCACGCGGCCGGGCAGTGGAACGCGCTGAGCATGCTGCTGTGCGGCAAGAGCGTGGTGCTGTCCACGGACCGCAGTTTCCGCGCGGACCGCGTGCTGGAGCTGGCGCACCGCGAGGGCGTGCACGCCGTTCAGCTGGTGGGCGACGCGATGGCCCGACCTCTGGCAAGGCACCTGCTCACCGAGCCGGACCTGTGTCCCGACCTCACTTCGGTGCGCTCCGGCGGAACCCCGCTCACCCCCTCGGTGCGCGGGCTGTGGCGGGCCTGGCGCGAGGACGTCGCCCTGGCCGACGCCTACGGCGGATCGGAGACGGGTGTGTGCGGTTCGGCCACCGCCCCCGACGAGCACACGAGCGTGGCGGACTCCACCGACCGGCGCAGTTTCACCATGGGTGGGAGCATCGCCGTGCTCGACGGCGCCCTGCGGCCGCTTCCGCCCGGGTCGGTCGAGGTCGGTCGGATCGCCCGGACCGGCCGGATCCCGCTGGGCTACTACAACGATCCGATCGCCACCGCGCGCACGTTCCCCACGGACGGTGAGGGGCGTCGCTGGGCACTGTCGGGTGACTACGGCACGCGGGCAGGCGACGGTTCCATCATGCTGTTGGGCAGGGGCAGCGTGGTGATCAACACCGCCGGGGAGAAGGTCTACCCCGAGGAGGTGGAGGCCGTGCTGAAGGCGCACCCCTCGGTGGAGGACGTGATCGTGGTACCCGCCCCGGACGAGCGACTCGGGCAGAGGGTGACGGCGCTGGTGTCCCTGGCCTCCGGTTCCGCCCCGGACGAGGGTGCGCTGCGGGCGCACTGCCGGGTGCGTCTGGCCGGGTTCAAGGTGCCCCGGACCGTGCACTTCGTGGACCGTGTGCGGCGCACGGCGGTGGGCAAACAGGACTATCGCTGGGCCGCTTCGGTGGCCGGTGAGGACCCGTCCGCGCCCGCCGTTCCGAGCTCGCACCTGTCCGGTTCGCTCCGGAACTGATGCCGTGCTCCGCGGCCCCTTCGTCACGATCTGTTTTCGGACTAAGGACCGTGCGGGCTGATACCTGGCCAAAACCCCGGTTCTCGGGGCGCTCGGACGCCTTCACCCCGTCCGGCGCCGCTAGAATTGGCGCTGCCCGGCCCGGGGCCTGACGGCGCTCCTCCCCCATCGCACGGCCCGGGCGGCAAACATCCGCGCGGCCGGACATCGGACCGGTGGAGGTCGTCCCCGCGACCCGCGCGGTACAAGCACCCCTTTGACCCCGCCGGTCGAGCGCTCACGCGCGACCGGTGGCCCCATCAGGACGGAGGACGGCGCCCCCTCCCGGGAAGCTCCCGGGCCCGCGCCCGACAACATGGCCAAGTCAGTAGGCTCCTACATCTTCAACGCGGTGCGCGGCGGGGCCGTCGGCACCTCCGAGGCTCTGCCCGGCATCAGCGGCGGCACGGTCGCACTGATGGTCGGCCTCTACGACAAGCTGATCGGTGGCGCGGGCCACGTGGTCAGCGGCATCAAGCGCTACGTCACGGACGTGCCCCGGGGGCGTGGCAAGGAGCGGGCCCAGGAGCAGTTCCGCCAGGTGGACTGGAGCGTCCTCGTCCCCGCCCTCATCGGCATGGGCGTCGCACTCATCCTGGCCGCCATCTTCCTCGCCCCGCTGGTGGAGGTCTACGAGCAGTACGCCTACGCGCTGTTCTTCGGCCTGGTCCTGGCCTGCCTGTGGATCCCCTACACCGGTGCGGGCAAGAAGTGGAAGGCCTGGCACTACGGGGTCGCCCTCGTCTTCGCCGTGCTCGCCTTCCTGCTCACCGGACTGCCCGGCGCCAACCTGCCCACCCACCCGGTGATCGTCTTCTTCGCCGCGGCCGTGGCGATCTGCGCCCTGGTGCTGCCGGGCCTGTCGGGCTCGTTCATCCTGCTGACCCTGGGCCTGTACGAGCCGACCATGGCCGCCCTGCGCGGGGCCGACCTGCCCTACATCACGGTCTTCGTGCTCGGCATGATCACCGGCCTGGCCCTGTTCGTGAAGGTGCTCCAGTTCCTGCTGGAGAACCACCACCACATCACCCTCGTGGTGCTCACCGGTCTGATGGCCGGTTCGCTGCGTGCGCTGTGGCCGTGGCAGGACGAGAACCGCGACCTGCTTCCGATGACCGACGTCCCCGTGACGATCGCCTTCGCCGTCGGCGGCTTCGTGGTGGTCGTCGGCATGATCATCTGGGAGCAGCGCAAGCACGCCCAGCAGGCGCGGGTGGAGACCCACCACCACAACGTCACCGTCTGACCGCGCGCGGAGGGACGGTCCGCCCCGGCGGACCGTCCACTACAGTCGGAAACACCACAAACCAACAGTGATGCCGGGGCCGCGAGGCCCCGGTGGCGCGGGGTGCCGGAGAGACTCCTCCCGGCTGAGAGCACACCCGTCGAACCTGCCCTAGTTCGTACTAGCGAAGGAACGCCAATGAGCGCGTACAACGTCGTGTCCATCGCCGGAAGCGATCCCAGCGGGGGTGCCGGTGTCCAGGCCGACCTGAAGTCGTTCTCCGCCCACGGGGTCTTCGGGATGACCGTGGTGACGGCGTTGACCGCCCAGTCCACACGCGGGGTCACCGGGGTACACGGTGTCCCCGCGTCCTTCGTCACCGACCAGATGGACACCCTGTTCACCGACGCGACCGTGCACGCGGTCAAGGTGGGGATGCTGTCCACGTCCGAGGTCACCGAGGCCGTCGCGGCCGCCGTGGACCGCTACGAACTGCCGAACGTGGTCGTGGATCCCGTGATGGTGGCCAAGAGCGGTGACCGCCTCCTGGAGAGGTCGGCGATCGAGGCGCTGCGCACCGTCCTGCTGCCGCGCGCCGACCTTCTCACCCCCAACCTTCCCGAGGCCGCCGACCTGCTCGGCGAGACCGAGGCCACCAGCCTGAAGGAGATGCGCGGGCAAGCCGAACGCCTCCTCGAACTCGGTCCGCGCCGCGTCCTGCTCAAGGGCGGCCACCTGCCCGGCGAGGAGAGCGTCGACCTGCTGGTCGACGGGGTCTCGGAGCCGGTGGAGTTCCGGTCCGACCGCGTGGCCACCCGCAACACCCACGGCACCGGCTGCACCCTCTCCTCCTCGATCGCCGCCCTGCTCCCCCAGCGTCCGGACGCGGTGGCCGCCGTGGCCGACGCCAAGGCCTACCTGACCGAGGCCCTACGCCGCGCCGACGAGATCGACGCCGGCGGCGGCCAGGGGCCTGTGCACCACTTCCACGCCTGGTGGTAGCGGACCGGCGCCACGCGAAGGGGGGACCGGCCGTTGCGGCCGGTCCCCCCTTGTCGTCGGCCCGGGGACCCGTCCCCCGGCCGAGCGCGGACTACTTGTTGACGTCGTCCATGATCACGTCCGGGTTCCGCCACTCGGGGTGGCCGAAGAACTTCCGTGTCTCCGCGACCACCACCGGCGAGAGCAGGATCAGACCCACCAGGTTGGGCAGCGCCATCAGACCGTTGGCGATGTCGCTGAACAGCCAGACCGACTCGATGCTGGCGGTCGCGCCGACGTAGACGACCGCGATGAAGACCAGACGGTAGGGCAGGACCAGGAAGCGCTTGCCCTTGGCCAGGTACACCATGCAGCGTTCACCGTAGTACGACCAGCCGAGGATGGTCGTGTACGCGAAGATCGCCACCGCGCAGGCGATGAAGACCACGCCGAAGGAGCCCAGGGCCGGGCTGAGCTGGCCCAGGCCCTGCTCCATCGAACCGGAGGTGAGCAGGACACCCTTGTTGTCCGGGTCGTACCCGGCGCTCTCGGGGGCGTTCCACAGGCCGGAGGTGATGATCATCAGGGCGGTCAGGGTGACCATGATGATCGTGTCGATGAAGGTCTGCGTCATCGACACCATGGCCTGCCGGACCGGCTGGGTGGTCTTGGCCGAGGCGGCGGCGATGGCGCCGGTGCCCAGACCGGACTCGTTGGAGAAGATGCCCCGGGCGACACCGGTGCGGATGACCAGCATAAGCGCGGCACCCGCGAATCCGCCCGCGGCGGAGGTCCCGGTGAACGCGTCGGTGAAGACGAGCTGGAAGGCGGGGAGCAGCTGGTCCCAGTTGATCATCAGGACCAACAGGTTCATGAAGATGAACCCGATGATCATGAACGGCACGATCGCGGAGGCGAACCGGCCGATGCTCTTGATGCCGCCGAGGATGACGATGGCGACGAGGACCATCAGGACGACACCGATGATGCGGGGGTCGATGCCGGTGATGTTGTTGATGGAGCTGGAGACGGCCTCCGCCTGGGTGCCGTTGCCGATGCCGAAGGCGGCGATGGCGCCGAAGACCGCGAAGGCCCCGCCGAGGAAGACGCCGAGGCCGCCGGGCAGACCGTGGCGGAGGTAGTACATCGGGCCGCCGGCCTGCTCGCCCTTCTCGTCCCTGGTCCGGTACTTGACCCCCAGGAGCGCCTCGCTGTACTTGGTGGCCATGCCCACGAGGCCGGTGACCCACATCCAGAACAGGGCGCCCGGGCCGCCGATCCCGATGGCCAGACCGACACCGGCGATGTTGCCGACGCCGACGGTGGCCGCCAGGGCCGTGCTGAGCGCCTGGTAGTGCGAGATGTCGCCCTCGGCCTGGTCGTGGTCCTCCTTCCGCCGGACCAAGGCGAGCCAGAGCGCGTGGCCGAGCTTGGTGAACTGGAGCAGTCTCAACCTGACGGTCAGGAAGACACCGGTCAGGAGCAACAGGGGAATGAGGACGTACGGTCCCCAGATGATCTCCGACAGGACGCCGGCCATCTCTAGGAGGTGGTCCACTGAGGACCTCTCTTTCGGTGATTGCATGGGGTAGGGGGAACCAGCGGTGATGGGGGAACCAGGGCCCTCGGAAACACGTTGGAATCGGTGGGCACTACTCGGTATCGGGAAAGAATGGCACTGACGCGTAACAAACAAATCACGTGAGGTCAGAATGCGCGTTACGACTCATGAACGCACACTCGACCCTCCGACCGCGTCAGTCACAGGGGGCAACCGTTACCCCTGGCCCCCTCCCCCGTCCTCGCCCTCGGCCTCGGCCTGAGCCAGGGCGAGCCGGCTGAGCACGGCGGCCGCGGCGTCGGGGTCCGCCCCCTGCCCCACGGCCACACCGAGCAGGTAGGTCGTGAGCGGGGCCGCCGGTCGGGCCACGGAGTGCGCGGCGTCGCGCGCGAGGTCGAGGATCCGGTCGACGTCGGCCTTCTCAAGGGGATCGGTTCCCGCGAGGTCGAGTTCTGCGCGGACCAGCTCGGCCCATTCCACGAGTGTCACCACACGGCTCCTTGGGGTGTCGGTTCGGTCGGGTTCGGCGATCACGGCCATGGCGGGGTCACCCGTCGGTCAGTCGACCGTGCGGACGGCGTCATCACCTGATCGGCCAACCCGTGTCGGCCCTTCGGGCGGGGTTCTCCCGCCCGGCGGCCCGGGTTCACTCCCCGACCCTAGCGTCGGAGGCAGCCACCACTCGGCGTGACACATCGGCGTTGGGAGCCCCGCATGTCCCCCACACCCCCGCCCACCGTCCCCCGCCCTCCCCTGCGGGTGGCCATCGTGACCGAGTCCTTCCTCCCGCAGGTCAACGGGGTCACCAACTCCGTGTGCCGGATCAGCGAGCACCTGGCCGCCGAGGGCCACCAGGCGCTCGTGCTGGCCCCCGGGCACGGTCCCACGACGTACGCGGGCTTCCCAGTGGTGCGGACGCCCGCGCTGCCCCTGCCCGTGTACCGCGACTTCCCCATGGGCCTGCCCGTCCGGCGGACCATGACCGCGGCGATCAGCGCGTTCGCGCCCGACGTGCTGCACCTGGCCTCGCCCGCGCTCTTCGGGGCGACGGCGGTGGACGTGGCCCGCAGGTGGGCACTACCGACCGTGGCGGCGTTCCAGACCGACCTGCCCGGGTTCGCCGGACGTCACGGCCTGCCCGGTGCCCGGGCGCTGTGGCCCCTGCTCCACCGGGTCCACTCGGCTGTGGACCGCACGCTGGTGCCCTCCTCATCGACCATGGAGGCACTCTCCGGCCGGGGGTTCCCCCGGCTGGACCTGTGGCGGCGGGGCGTGGACACGGTGCGTTTCTCCCCCGACCACCGGTCCGAGGAGCTGCGCCGGAGGCTGGCCCCCGGCGGGGAGGCGATCGTGGGGTACGTGGGCCGTCTGTCCCGGGACAAGCGGGTGCACCTGTTGGGCCACCTGGCGAGGCTGCGGGGGATGCGGCTGGTGGTGGTCGGGGACGGCCCGGACCGCGCCCGGCTGCGCCGTCTGCTGCCGGACGCCGTGTTCACCGGGCAGCGGACCGGGGCGGACCTGTCACGGCTGTACGCGTCCCTGGACGTGTTCGTGCACACGGGCGCGGACGAGACCTTCTGCCAGGCCGTGCAGGAGGCGCTGGCCTCAGGCGTACCGGTGGTCGCCCCGGCTGTGGGCGGCCCCGTGGACCTGGTGGCCAACGGGCACAACGGGCTGTTGTACGGGCCGGACTCGGTCCGTGAGCTGCGCGTGGCCGTGGGCAGGTTGGCGCACAACCGCGAGGTGCGGGCCCGGATGGCGGCCGTGGCCCGGACCTCGGTGGCGCACCGCACGTGGCGGTCGGTCAACGAGGAACTGGTGGGCCACTACCGCGCGGTGATCGCTCCGAGCCACGAGCTGGCCGCCCGCCGCGACCGCGTGAAGGTGGGAAACGCCTGACCACCGTGCCGGAGAAGGCGGAACGGGACCCTCCCTGGGAGAGATAGGGAGGGTCCCGTTGGTGGTGACCGCCTCACCCCGTATAAGAGAGGCGGGCACGATCTGGGTGCGGACGCCCGGTCAGTGGACCGGCTGGGCGACCGCCATCGGTACCGGGATCACCGTGCTGGGCGCCTGGGCACCGCTGCCCGGTTCGGACAGCACCGACCCGAGGACCTCGGTGAGCCGGTCCAGGTGGGCCCGGATCCACGGCAGGGCGAGCGGGTTCTCCGCGGACAGCGCCGCGTACCGTTTGTCCTCGGTGTCCCCGTACAGGAGGCTGGTGGCCACCCGCATCCGCAGCGCGGCGGGGCTCTCGCCGAACTCGACGGCGGGCAGCACGCCCATGCCGTGCTGCTCCAGGAGGAGCCCGGTCAGCTCCGGACCGGTGGTCACCCCGTGCAGGGCGGACAGCCGCTCGCGGACCGGCTCGAAGTCCGGGTAGAGGTAGAAGGCGGCCCTGGGCGGCGAGACGAGGGCCCCGGCTCCGGTGAAGACGTCGGCGACGGCGCGGGCCACGATGCCGTGCAGGCGGCGGCTGCGGTCCACGTGGTCACGCAGCTCGGCGGGCTCGGCGAAGGCGTGCGCGGCCGCCTGCTGGACGGGCGCGGCCGGGCTGGACCAGATCTCGCTGGCCACGCCCAGGAGGCCGCCGCGCAGACGGTGGCCGATCTCGGAGTCGGGCAGGCGCAGGACGCCGATCCGCCAGCCGCCGAGGGCCAGGTTCTTGCTGAGACCGGTGGAGATGACGGTGCGCTCGGGGGCGTACTCGGCGGGGCTGTGGACGTCGGCGCGGTCCTGGCCCCGTTCGTCCACGTGGACGAGGTCGCGGTAGATCTCGTCGGAGATGATCACGAGGTCGAGTTCGCGGGCGACCTCGGCGAGTCGACGCACGGTGTCGGCCTCGGCGACGGTGCCGGTCGGGTTGTCCGGGATGGTGACGATCACCGCGTTGACGGTGCGTCCCTGCTCACGGGCGTCGGTGACGGCCGCGTGCAGCAGATCCGGCTGGGGTACCCCGCCCTGGCCGGTGGCGGTCGGCACCATCACGGGGCGCTGGCCCACGAGTCGGCTCTGCGCGGCGTAGCTGACCCAGCTCGGAGCGGCGATGGCGGTGTCCCCGCCGATCTCCAGGAGCAGGCTGTAGAGCAGCGGCTTGCTGCCCGGGCCCGCGATCACCAGGTCGGGGTCCGTGGGCAGGCCCCGACGGTTCCAGTAACCGGCGGCGGCCTCGCGCAGTTCGCTGGAACCGGCGACGGGCCCGTAGGAGTTGGCCGAGTTGCTCGCCGTGAGCTGGTCCCGCATGACCGGGTGCACCGGCAGACCGGCCTCACCGAACCCGAGCGGAAGCACGCGCACCCCCTGGCGGCGTTTGTCGTTGAGGGCTTCGTTCACGGCGAGGGTGGCGGACACAGTGACGGTCATGGATGACTCATCTCCGGCTTTTCGTTAGGCGCTGACCACCGGTTGAGCTGGGCTCTCGTCCAGCTGGTGGCCTCTCACCCAACAGCCTGCCCAGCTCACGCCATCAGTACAAGCGAGTCTTTTCGATGCTGAGCATAAGATGACCTAATGCTTGACCTTAGACGACTCCAGCTCCTCCGGGAGTTCAGCACGCGCGGCACCATCGCCGCGACCGCGCACGCCCTGGGATACACGCCTTCCGCGGTGTCCCAGCAGCTCGCCACACTCGAGCGCGAGACGGGGGTGGCTCTCCTGGACCGGTCCCCGCGCGGCGCCGAGCTGACCGACGCCGGGCAGTTGCTGGTCAACCAGGCCGAGGAGATCCTGGCCCTGGTCGAGGCCGCCGAGTCGGTGCTGGCCGAGCAGTCGAACATCGCCCTGGGCGTGGTGACGGTGACGGCCTTCCCGACCGCCGCCGTGGCCTTCGCGCCGTTGCTGGCCCCACCCCTGCGCGAGTACCAGGGCATGCAGCTGGTGCTGCGGCAGACCCTGCTGGCCACCGGCACCCAGAAGGTCCGCTCGCGCGAGGTGGACGTCGCCCTGGTCGACGACTGGTCGGGACAGCACCCGGGCCGTGGGCCGGACAGCGGCCTGCGCCACGTGCACCTGTTGCGGGACCCGATGGTGCTGGCGGTCCCGGAGGGCCACCGACTGGCCGACCCGGAGGTCCCGCTGGTGCTGGACCAGATGCTCAGCGAGTCGTGGATCGTGGCGCCGGAGGGTGAGCGTTCGCGCCACGGCACGGAGAAGCTGTTCGCCGAGGTCGGCGGGTTGCCAGCGGCGACATGGGAGTTCGAGGGACTGGGCACGATCCTCAGTCTGGTCTCCAGGGGGATCGGGATCGCGGCGGTCCCGGCTCTGGCCATGGTGGGCGCACCGGCGGGCCTGGTGTACCGGCGGTTCCCCTCCTCACCGGAGCGGCACGTGTACGCGGTGCTGCGCCCGGCCTCGCTGCGGCGCCCGGCCGTCCAAGTGACCCTGTCGGCGCTGCGGGAGGCCGCGCGCAGCGTGGAACGTGAGCTCAGCCCGGTCTTCCCGCGCGTCCAGGGCCCACGGTGACGAAGGCCCCGCGGGCGGACACACGGCCCGCCCCCTCAGGGGACGGGCCGTGTTCGATGTTCTCTCGGTCGCTTCCGGTGGCCCACGGGGGCACCGGTCACGGATCGCTGCTCCGTCTGCGCGCCTTGTCGATCCTGCGGCGGAGCTTGCGACAGACGTGGCGAGCTCGGTCACGGTCGTCGCGGGCGTTCCACCAGCGCGCGTAGGCTTCCAGTCTTCTTTTGCGCAGGGAGTCCAGCTCGGCCTCCATCCGGTTCACCCGGTGCTCCAGGTCGATGCGTTCTCTCTCGAACGACGACATGTCGCGCTCGTGGAAACCCGCCTCACGTTCGGCACTGGACAGCCGATCGTTGAGACCCTCAGTGACGTTTCCACCCCTGGCGATCCGGCTGGGGCCGGCCTGTCCGCTGATGCCTTCGAACCACACAGTTCTGGTCTTTCCTGTGGCGGCCCAAGATCACCGATCGCTACGCAAAGAATGCAGAAAGTGTTCAAAGTGGACTTTTGGGGTTGGCTCCCTGGACACGACCCTCCGGGCTAGGCCACCATGACCCGCTCGGACTTCGCGTCGCCCTGGCCCCTCCCCTGGAGCCGCCGGTAGGCGGCCTCGAACCGCTCCAACGACCGGTGGTGGTCGTGCTCCAGGGCGATCTCCCTGCTGGCCCGCCCCAACTCCTCGCGCCGCAGATCCGAGCCGAGCACCGACAGCAGACGGTCAGCCAGGTGCACGTGGTTACCCGGCGGGAACAGGAATCCGTTGCGCCCCTCCTCCACCAGGTGCGGCAGCGCCATCGCGTCCGCGGCCACCACCGGCAGGCCCGTGGACATGGCCTCCAGGGTCGCGATGCTCTGGAGCTCCGCCACGCTCGCGATGGCGAACACGTCCGCCGCCGCGTAGACCAGCGGCAGTTCCTCGTCCGGGACGAACCCCAGGAAGTACACCCGGTCCGCCACGCCCAGCTGGGCGGCGAGCGCGCGCAGCTCCCCCTCACGCTGTCCGGTCCCGGCCAGCACAAGCTGGGCGTCCCGCTCGGACGTGGTCAGGGCCAGTGCCCGGATCGTGTCGTCGATCCGCTTCTCCTCGTCCAGCCGCCCCACGAAGACCACGGTGTCCCTGTCGAGCAGGCCGAACCTGTCCCTGGCCGCCGCGCGGTCCCGGGCCCGGGGATGGAAGCGGTCGAGGTCGATCCCGCAGGAGATCGCCTCGATCCCGCGCGCGAACCCGCGCTCCCGCAGGAGTTCGGCGGCGCGGGGTGTCGGGGTGGTCACGTGGTCGGCCTCCGCCGCCACCCGGAGCATGTCCCGCCAGGCCAGGGAGCCGGCCGCGCGCTGCATCGGTCGCGGCACATGGGCGTGCGCGTACAGGTTGTCCGGCATGAAGTGGTTGGTCAGCACGACGGGGATGCCCGCCGACCGCCCCCGGCGCAGGGCCGAGCGGCTGAGGGTGAAGTGGCTCTGCGCGTGGACGACGTCGGGGTCCAGCCGCCACAGGAGGCGCGATATGTGTCCTCCCATGCCCAGGGGAACCGCCGCCCGCATGGAGGTCTGGAAGGGGATCGGTGCCGAGCGCAGACGGTGCTCGGTGACCTTCCCGTTGACGGTGACGTGGGGGTCGCCGTGTTCGGAGGGGCACACCACGTGCACACGGTGCCCGCGGTCGGCCAGGCCCTCCGCCAGGCGGTACGTGAAGTAGCCGGCGCCATTGACGTCGGGCGGGTAGGTGTCCGAGGCGATCAGGACGCGCAGTGGACGGTTCGACTGTGCCATCTGGGAACTCCCTGTTTCAACGAGTGCGGCTGCTGGAGGTGGAGGAGGTCCCGGTGTCGCCCGGCGCCTCGTCCGCCTCGGGGTTGCGGTGGCGGGACCGGGCCAGGGTGACCGTCCCCGCGAAGGCGAGCAGGGCGAAGAGCACCGCCCCGATCTGTTCGATCGGGGTGTCCGGAGCGCCCTCGCCGAGCAGGATCGCGCCGATCCCGACACCGACCACCGGGTCGGCGATCAGCAGGGTCGCGTAGGCGGCGGCGAAGTGCCCGGTCCGGTAGGCGTTCTGGAGCAGGAGAGCGCCGAAGACCGCGGTGGTGACGGCCATGACGGTGAGCCAGCTGAGGAGGTTGACCGGGTCCGCCACCGCGTTGGAGGTGATCACGCGTGCCAGGCCCGAGGTCGTGCCGAGCGCCGCGCCGCCCGCCGCCGCGAGCAGAAGGGCGCGCAGGCCGCTGGGCAGCCAGTGCGCGGTCACGAACACCAGTCCCCCGGCGGCGATCATGCCGCCGGACAGCCAGAGGGCGGTCTCGGTGGACATGACCGGCTGTTCGGAACCGTGCGGGAAGGTCATCAGCACGCCCACCAGGCCGACCATCACGGCGATCCCGGCCAGGATCTGCGCGACGCGGACCCGCTGCCGGTTGAACACGGCGGACAGCACGATGGCGAACAGCAAACCGGTGACACCGATCGGCTGGATGATGGTGAGCGGCGCCCCGCTGAGGGCGAGCAGGTGGAGGGAGGCCCCCAGAACGACCGCCCCGCTACCGAGGAGCCAGCGGGGTTGGCGCAGCAGGTGCAGGAGGAAGCCCGCCCGCGCGACCCTCTGCCCGGGGGCGCGCACGGCGTCGCGTTCCTGCAGGGCCGAGCCGAGGGCCAGGGCGAAGGCCCCGGCCACGGCCATGAGTACGTGCCAGGGCATCAGGCGCACCACCCCTTGGAGGCCGAACCCGTCTCCGGCGTTGCGCGCATCACCGCATCCCCCGTCACTCGGTACTCACCCGCGACTCCCTGGAAACCGGGCACGGGCAAAACAGTACGGAGGGACGGCGTGCTCCGGCGATAACGCCACCCCCCGTCTTTCTCGTAGTGTCGTCCCCACCTCTCGGGGACGGGCACGCACCCGTCACGCGCGTGTGTCACTCCCCCGGTTTCGGCACCGTCCGGAACCCGTTCTCCTCCCCTACCCGTCCCGCAAAAGCCGGGGGGTTAAGAGTCCTAGCGGGTCAAGAGTGGGTATTGGGTGGCGCGAATAGCCGAAGCCGCGCGGACCGATTGCCCGGGCCCCTGTGCCGCCGTTGCGGGACGTGACACTATGTCCGGGTATTGGTCTAGACCGGACAGGAGCAGTGCCGCGTGCCTGAGAATCCCCACCCCGATCCCCTTTCCCTGCTTCCCCGTCCCCGGGAGCTGACCACCGACGGTTCCGGTGGGCTCACCCTGACCTCCGCCACCCGGGTCTCCGCGGACCACGCCGCCCAGGGCACGCTCTCCTGGCTCCAGCGCGAACTCGGCGCGGCCACCGGTCTTCCCCTGGCCACCGGCGACGAGGAGGACGCCCAGATCCGGCTGAGCGTCGACCCGGGCGCGGGACTCGGTCGGGAGGGTTACCGCCTGATCATCGACTCAGAGGGCGCGATCGTGGTGGGCAACGAGCCCGCCGGGGTGTTCTACGGTGTGCAGACCCTGCGCCAACTGCTGCCAACCGACGCCTACCGCACCACGGCCCTGGGCGGCGCCGAGTGGCGGCTGCCCGCGGTGAGCATCACCGACGCCCCGCGCTTCCAGTGGCGTGGCGCGATGCTCGACATCGCCCGCCACTTCCAGCCCAAGCGCGAGATCCTGCGTTTCATCGACCTGCTCGCGCTGCACAAGCTCAACGTGCTGCACCTGCACCTGACCGACGACCAGGGCTGGCGGGTCGAGATCCGCCGCTACCCGAAGCTGACCGAGGTGGCCTCCTGGCGCACCGAGAGCCAGCTGGGCGCAACCAAGCCCGCGACGTTCGACAACCGCCCGCACGGCGGGTTCCTCACCCAGGACGACATCCGCGAGATCGTCGCCTACGCCGACGCCCGACACGTCGCGGTGGTCCCGGAGATCGACGTCCCGGGCCACTCGCAGGCGGCCATCCACGCCTACCCCGAGCTCGGCGAGGTCGGCGAGATCCCCGTCGGCACCCAGTGGGGCATCTTCGAGGAGATCCTCGGGGTCACCGACAACGTCCTGGAGTTCTACAAGAACGTCTTCGACGAGCTCATCGAGCTGTTCCCCAGCACCTACGTCCACGTGGGCGGGGACGAGGTCCCCAAGACCCAGTGGAAGAACAGCGCCTCCGCCCAGCAGCGGATCAGGGACGAGGGCCTGGCCGACGAGGACGAGCTCCAGAGCTGGTTCATCCGCCAGCTCGACGACCACCTCACCCAGCGCGGCCGACGCCTGCTGGGCTGGGACGAGATCCTGGAAGGCGGACTCGCGCCGGGCGCCACGGTGATGTCGTGGCGCGGCGAGGAGGGCGGCATCGCCGCGGCCCGCGCGGGCCACGACGTGATCATGGCTCCCACCGCCACCTCCTACCTGGACTACAAGCAGTCCGAGCGGCCGGACGAGCCGGTGCCGGTGGGCACGCTCCTGCGTCTGGAGGACGTGTACGCGGGCGACCCGGTCCCGGCGGACCTGTCCGAGGAGGAGGCCCGGCACGTCCTCGGTGGCCAGGTGAACCTGTGGAGCGAGCACATCGACAACGCCCGCAGGCTCGACTACATGGTCTTCCCCCGCCTGACCGCCTTCGCGGAGAAGGTGTGGACCGAGGGGGACCGCGACTTCGCCGAGTTCGAGCCGCGTCTGCGGCACCACCTCCGCAGGCTCGACGCGGCGGGTGTGGAGTACCGGCCCCTCGACGGCCCGCGCCCCTGGCACACCCGCCCGGGTCTGTACGGCTGGGGCTACCAGCCCGGCCAGGAGGCCCCGGAGCAGGGTCACGCCGGAGCCTAGCCACCCCACCGTCGGGGCCGGTTCCGCGCCGAACCGGCCCCGACGGCCCGGTGTCAGAAGTACGTGGCGACGGCGTCGACCACGCGGTACTCGTCGTCGACCACCGGGATGACCTTCCAGCGGTCGAAGGCCGTGCACGGGTGGGAGATGCCGAAGGACACCAGGTCCCCGGGGCGCACCCCCAGTTCCTCGGGCACGTCCAGGTAGGCGTGGTGGTCGTTGAGGTTGGTGACCTCGACCCCCTCGGCACGGACCACCGAACCGTCACCCCGGCGCAGGACGCGCGGGACCGGGAAGCCCTGGTCGGAGTTGGCCTCGCGGCGGCCCATCCCGGCGATCGCCCGCCCCTCCTCCGGGGTGGAGGTGACCTGCGCCCACAGCTCCAGGGCCCCGGACAGGGCGTCGCCGCCCTCGGGCAGGCGGTTGTACGGCGTGGTCCGCCGGTACAGGCCGTCGTCGTGGGCGACGTAGGCCCCGCTGCGCAGGATCGGCGTGACGTCCTCGCGGCCGCCGATCTCCTCGGCGACCACGTCGAACCACGCGCTGCCGCCCACCGACAGGACCGGGCTCTCCAAGCCGTGTTCGGCGGTCAGGGAGGCGGCGTCACCGAGGAGGTCGCGCAGGAAACCCCGCACTCCCTCCGCGTCGCTCAGCGAACCCTCGTACCCCGCCACTCCGGCCAGTTCCAGACCCGGGGCCCGCACGACCTGCCGCGCGATCTCCAGCACCGCGTCGCGCGTGCGGCAACCCGTCCGGCCTCCGGGCGTGCCGCGCTCCACCATCACCCGCAAGGGTCGGCCGCCGTCGCTCCCCACCGCTTGGGCCGCCAGTTCGACCCCCTCGGAGGAGTCGACGTAGAAGAGGAACTCGAAGTCCGGGTCGGCGTCCTGCTCGGCCGCCGCCCAGCTCAGGACCCGGGGGTCGAGCAGCTCGTTGGCCATGAGGACGCGCTCCACCCCGAACCGGCGGAAGTCCAGGACCTGGTTGGCGGTGGCGGCGGTGATCCCCCAGGCGCCCGCGTCGAGCTGGCGCTGGGTGAGCACGGGGGACATCGCGGTCTTGCCGTGGGGGGCGAACAGGAGTCCGTGGCGGCGCGTGAACTCGGCCAGCGCGGCGATGTTGCGGTCCAGGGCGGAGGCGCGCAGCACCATGAGCGGCCAGGTGAAGGGGCCGGTGAACAGGTGGTCCCCGCGTGCGGCGAACTCGGCCAGGGTGACGGGTTCGCCCGGCCACCACAGGCCCTTGGTGCGCCAGTCGACGTGTTCCTGGGGAATGCACAGCCGGTCGCTCACAGTGGCCTCCGCTTCCTCTTCGGGTGGGTTCGCGACCGATCATCCCACCCTGGGGTGCCGGGGCACATCCCTCCGGGGCGGGGTTGACGAGCGCCAAGACGGCGGGACCCGCCCGGCGCGTGCCGGGCGGGTCCGTCGGTGTCGGGACCGGACGTCAGTCGGCTACCGGCGCTCCGACCGGCTCGGCCTCTTCCTCCCTGGTCCCGCCCGACCCGGCGAGGAAGTCCTCGATGGCCTTCTGGCCCCGGTCCGGGTAGTCCGTGATGAAGCCGTCCACGCCCATCGCCAGGACCCGCCCCATCACGCTGGGGTCGTTGATCGTGTAGGGCATGATCTCCATGCCCGCGTCGTGCACACGTCGGACGTAGGCCGCGTCGATGGTGGTGTGGTTCGGGTTGATCATGTGCGCCCAGTCGAACTCGGCGATCCGCGACTCCGGAACCTTGCCGAGCAGCGCGTGCGGCAGGGAGGGCAGGAGCTTCTTGGAGCGCTCCGTGAACTCCCAGTCGAAGCTCTGCACCACGATCCGGGACGGCTGGTCGGGCGCGTTGGGCAGCAGCCAGTGCGGGTGCCGTGCGAGTTCGTCGGAGATCCGGTTCTCGATGCCCGGGTACAGGGCTGGCTCCTTGACCTCCAGGAGCAGGTTCATACCGTGCCGCTCCAGGCGGTTCAGGGCCTGGCCGAGTTGCGGAACGCGCTCTCCGGCGAACGAGCCGTCGAAGGACGAGCCGGCGTCGAGGCGCCGGATCTCCGCGAGCGTGAAGTCGCCGACGTCGTAGGGCGCGCGGTTCGGGAAGACCTTGGCCACGTTGGTGGTGCGGTCGAGGCGGGTGTCGTGCATGAGGACCAGCTGGTCGTCGGACGTGAGCTGGACGTCCACCTCCACGGTCTCCGCACCGAGACGGTGGGCCGCGTCGATCGCAGCGATGGTGTTCTCGGGTGCGTGTCCGGAAGCACCTCGGTGGGCGACGGCGATGAGGGGGCGGGACTGTGACGGCTGGGACGGAAGAACACTGGCGCCGGGGCTCACCCGCTGCGCTGTGGCGGCCTTGGTGACCGTGACCGCCTCGGCGGTCGCGGCCGCGGGGACGGCGAGCGCTGGGCTCGATCCCATGGCCAACATGAGTGATACGGCTCCGACTACGAATCCGATGCGCTGGTGCACCGGGCCTCCCAAGTACGCGTGGACTGGCCGACTGCTACCTCAGGGTGAGTGCGCTTGGTGACCGGACGGTGACCATACGCGGAGCAGCCGGTGATCCGACGCCCATCTTCTGGTGGCGGCGCGCCCTTCGGGCAACGCGGAACCCCACTCATCAATCTCACCCTATGTAGGCAATTGATCGCTTCATGTCCGATTTTTGACTGTAAGCCCCCTCAGTAATCACCCAGGGTCCTGAGAACATCACGAGTAGTAGTCGATGGGAAGGAACCTTCATGCGCAAGCACCACACGAGGTGGGTCGCGCTCTTCAGTGCCGCCGCGATCTCGACGACGGGGCTGGTCGGCCTCTCCGGACCCGCGGCCGCGAACGACGCGGACGCGCCCACGCTCAGCTGGCCGGTCGTGAGACAGGGGGTGTCCACGTACGGCATCGACGGGTTCGAGATCACCTACCTGCCCGCCGGTCTGGAGCGGTACGGCATCAACGCCACGTCCACGACCGACCGCGTGGGCAACCGTCAGTCCCAGATCTCGTGGGTGCAGGGCCCGGACCAGCTGTACGGACGGGTCGCGGTGCTTCGCTCCGAACGCCTCCAGGATCTCGAGGACCTGCGCGAGAGCCGCTACAGCCACCTCTCCGAGAGCTCCCTGGAGGAGGTGGCGCCCGGCGGGGCCTTCGAGCACGGCGCGTACCTGTCCGAGGAGACCGGCGACCTGTTCTGGGTGGAGCGGCCGGGCGTGGCGGTGGCCACTCACCTCCAGCCGGAGCGCTGGGAGAGCGCGGAGCTGGTGAGGCTGGCCGAGGCCGTCATCGAGGAGTCGGCCCCACAGGAGTCCGGGGCCGAGGAGCCGACGGCCGAGGATGCCGACGTGGTCGCGGCCGAGGAGAGCGCCCCGGCCGAGGACGCCGCCGACGAGGTGGCCGAGGCAGCCCCCGCGGAGCCGGTCGAGGAGGCCCCGACCGAGGAAGCCCCGGTTGAGGAAGCCCTGGTCGAGGAGGTCCCGGTCGACCAGGTTCCGGCCGAGGAAGCACCCGCTGAGGAGGCTCCCGTGGACGAGGAGGTGGTCGACGGCGCCGAACTCGACGAGCTCACCCCGGTCGAGGAGGCTCCCGTGGAACAGGCTCCGGTCCAGGAGGAGGCCCCCGCCGAGGAGGCTCCCGCCACGGAGAACACGGCCGACGAGGCCACCCCGGCCCAGGAGGGGACCGCGCCCCAGGACCAGAACCTCCCCGAGAACGCGTCCTCGCGTGAGGTCAGGACCTGCCTGACCGGGCACTTCGTCGACTTCGGCTCCGGCGAGACCCAGCTCGACCCCGCCCGGATGACCCGGACCAGCGGCGAGTTCGTCGAGCGGGCGCTGTCCGGTGCCGACCTCGGCGACGCCGAGCGCGACCGTCTGCTGGCCACGGTCTGGTACTACGGCCACGAGGACGACAAGGTGGCCGCCACCAACGACTGCGCCAACCAGCTCGGACTGGAGCGCAGCGAGGTCGAGGACGCCGTCGCGGAGGTCTCCGGAATCATCGCCGAGCTCGTCCGTGAGGCCAACGAGAGCGTGTCCAGCTCGATGGACGAGGTCCGCAGGACCAGCGGTGAGGCCGCCGAGGTCCAGCCGGTGACGGACCCGGTGGGCGCCGAGGAATGGGCCGAACTGTGGGACTCCCTGCCGTGGTCCATTCCGGTGGAGAATTCCTGAACCTCACTGCCTGACCTGCGATGACCGAAGCCCGGTCGCGGCACCGAACGTGGTCGCGGCCGGGCTTCGGTCATGCCCGGACCCGGGTTGCCCACACCCGCTTGGCCGCGACCGACAACCAAGGTCCCGAACCCCTGATCATCCGACATCCCGGTCCATCCCATGCTGTACCGTCACCCACGTTCGGCCGGTTCCACCGAGACCCGGTCGGCGCCCCGTCCTCCGCCCCGGAGCGACACCCCAGACGGGCGGCGAACCCGCCCTCCCCCGTCCGCAGGAGGACAGCGCACATGTCCGGATTCACCACCCGACCCCAGCTCCGCGGCGACTTCGGGATGGTCGCCTCCACCCACTGGCTGGCCAGTGCCACCGGCATGTCCGTCCTGGAACGCGGTGGCAACGCCTTCGACGCGGCGGTCGCGGCGGGCTTCACCCTCCAGGTCGTCGAACCCCACCTGAACGGCCCCGGCGGCGAGGTTCCCGTCATCTTCCAGGCCCGGGGCGGGTCCCCGCGCGTACTGTGCGGTCAGGGCGTCTCCCCCGCCGACGCCACCATCGGGGCCTTCGAGGGCCTGGGCCTGGACCGCGTGCCCGGCAGCGGTGTCCTCGCCGCCACCGTCCCCGGCGCCTTCGACGCCTGGATGCAACTGCTGCGCGACCACGGCACCGTGTCCGTCCGCGAGGTCCTGGACCACGCCATCGGTCTGGCCGAGCGCGGCTACCCCGTCCTGGGCCGGATCGCCACCGCCCTCGAAGCGCTCACCCCGGTGTTCTCCCGGCACTGGGCGGGCTCGGCCTCCGTCTACCTGCCGCACGGCACCGCCCCGGCCGCCGGAACACGGCTGCGCAACCCGGCGCTCGCCGCCACGTACAGACGTGTGGTCGCCGAGTCCGAGGCGGCGGGCGGCGACCGCGAGGCCCAGGTCGAGGCGGCGCGCCGCTCCTGGTACCGGGGCTTCGTCGCGGAGGCGATCGGCGCCTTCCTCGCCGGTCCTGTCCCCAACAGTCACGGCGAGCCCGAGCAAGCCCTGCTGAGCGCGCAGGACATGGCCGACTGGAGCGCCACCTACGAGGACACCGTCAGCACCCCCTACGGCTCCCACACCGTGCACAAGACCGGACCCTGGGGGCAGGGGCCCGTCATGCTCCAGCAGCTGCGCATGGCCGAGGCCGCAGGGGTCGGCACCGACGCGCGCCGGGGTGTGAGCGCGGACTTCGTGCACCGGAGCACCGAGATCGCCAAACTCGCCTTCGCCGACCGTGAGGGTTGGTACGGCGACCCGGTCTTCACCGACGTCCCGCTCAAGGAACTCCTCAGCTCCGACTACGCCGCCGAACGCGTGCGGGGGATCGACGGGGAGCGCGCCAACCTGGAGCCGCGCCCCGGAGCGCCGGGGGGCCGCGTCCCCTTCGAGGCACCGGTGTACCTGCCCGGGCAGACGCCGGGCGACCGCACCACCGGTGAGCCCACCGTGCGCGACGCCGCCGGACAGACCCCCGCCGACCTGCGCGGCGACACCTGCCACGTGGACGTGGTGGACGCCGACGGCAACATGGTCTCCGCGACCCCCAGCGGCGGTTGGTTCAGCAGCTCGCCGCTCATCCCGGAACTCGGGTTCCCGCTCGGCACCCGGGCGCAGATGTTCTGGCTCGACCCGGCCTCGCCCAACGCGCTCTCACCGCGCCGCCGCCCCCGCACCACCCTCTCCCCCACCTGTCCCTTATA
>NZ_LAVM01000082.1:0-25027 GCF_001083815.1 Nocardiopsis sp. SBT366
TCAAGATCGCCTCCCGCGCTCGCGAACTCGTCGACGAGGGGACACCGATCGAGTCCGCCTGCCGGATCATCATCCTCGAGGACCAGCTGGAGGAGGCCCTGCGCATCAACGAGCAACAGCGCGCCGCGGAACCGCCCAGCTGAGCGTGACCGTTCTCCGCCGGTGTCCCCGCGCAGACCCCGCCCGTCAGGGCCGGGGTCTTTCCTTTTCCACGGGGTCCGCGCGACGAGCGTCCCTGGCGCACCCGCTGACGGAGGTCGAAGGGCACTACTCCAGAATTCAGCTGTGGCCCCTCGACCTCCGTTCTGACCGGAAGCGCAGAGATGCGGGTACCGGCCTGACCACAACAGGACAGATCAGAATGGAACTCTGACGAATTCCCCCAACAAGGAGCCCTTGGTGATCGAAGCCGTGTTCCACACCCGGGACATCCCCCCGGCGGAGCGACTCGGGTACTGGCAGGAGTGCGTGGCAAGGACGCACGCCCCACTGGTGCTCAGCAGCGACGAACCCGACACGTTCCAGGCCTACCAGAAGCTCCTGGACCTGGACGGGGTCCTGCTCTGGCCCAGCGTCTTCCGACCCGTGGTCTTCACCAGGACACGACCCCTCATCCGGGGCTCGGACCCGGAGAACCTCCACCTGACCCTGATCTTCCGCGGACGGTTGGACGGCCGGTTCGGCCGCACGTCGATCGATGTGGGAGCGAACGAGATCAGCGTCATCGACTCGTCCACCCCGTTCTCCATACGCGCGTGCAGCGGACACGTGGAACAGCACGGGATCGGGCTGGAGGTCCCCAGGTCCCGGCTACCGCTCCCCTCGAAGTTGGTGGGCCGGATCGCTGGAGCCAAGTTCTCCGCCTCCTCCGGATACGGGGCGTTGACCAAGAACTTCCTGCGGACCCTGGTGAACGACCCGACCATCCACGGCCCCAGCGACGTCGACCGCCTCTCCACGGTTCTGTGTGACCTGCTCTCCGGGATGTTCGCCCAGGCACTGGAGGCCGAGAACCTGCTGCCCCCGGAGACGCGAAGACAGACTCTCCTGCTGAGGATCAAGCGCTTCATCGACCAGCGGCTGAGCGATCCGGAGCTGACCCCATTCACGGTGGCCTCCGCCCACCACATCTCGGTCCGGTACCTGCACCGGATCTTCCAGGAACAGGGCGACACCGTCTCAGCGTGGATACGCAAGCGCCGACTGGCCCGCGCCCGACAGGACCTGGCCGAGGAGGCCCTGGCGCACGTTCCCGTCTACCTGATCGCGCGGAAGTGGGGGTTCTCCAGCGCCGCGGTGTTCAGCCGGACGTTCCGCGATGTCTACGGCGTCTCTCCCAGGGACGTGCGTCCCGGACGCGCTGAGGGGTGAACTCGCGCATCAGATCGGGATTCGGGTGCATTCCTTGACCTGGTGCGCACGGTTTCTTGACCTTCGTCGACACCGCCACCGACAAGTGCCTAGCGTCGGCCGTGATCGAAGTTCCCGAGCCGGAAGGGTGCTCATGCGCCGACACATCTCCCCCACCGCCTTCACCGCCGGTCTCTCGAAGATCGGCGTGCTCGCCGCCGCACTGGCCATCCCCATGACCCTCATGGGAGCGCCTGCGGCGGGCGCCTCCACCGCACCACAGAGCGCCGTGTCGATTCCGCAAGACGCTGAGTTCGCTCCCGCTTCTGCGGAATCCGCCTCACTGTGTAATTCCAAGGCATCTGCGCTGCCGGGCGGGGCTTGGGGGCCGATCTCGAAGCAGTGCACCTGGACCAGCGCACCGGGTGTCACCCAGCGCACCGTCTCCTGGAACGTGGTGAGCGGAAGCAACCAGATCGCTTGCGTGCAAGGGCGAATGGGAAGCTATCACCCGCGCTCGTGGACGAACCTCGGGTGTGGTCAGAGCGGCACCGCGACCATTCCTTGGACCTCGAACACCATCGCCACTGTGGAGATTCGGGTGCGCAGCCAAAGCCCGGTCAGCATGGCGAACGTCAACTACTACTTCTGATCAGCCACGGTGGCAGGTCGTCCACGCCCCCTCTCGGACGTGAGCAGTCCGGTGCGAGTTGCGCAGGTCGCAAGCGACAGAGCATTGACCCCGCGTGGCGCGAAGCTTCCACAACCGATGATCGCGGGGATCCTCTTTGGCCTGAGCTGTGCGGCGATTCCTCTCGTGAAGGGTTCTGGCTTCCTGGAAGGATCCCCTCTCAGCCCACAGCGCGTCTTGCGTGACTCGGCGTTGGGGTTGGAAGGTACCGAGACCAGGGATCGCGCACTGACGCGCTGACCCCACACCACCCGGCCGGGTTCACGTGCTGGGGGGACGGACCCCACACCACCCGGCCGGGTTCACGCACAGGGAGGACCGCCCACCACCCGCTCCGGGAACCGGTGGGCATCGTCCGAACGCGGGCCCGTGGCGGCGCCGGTTCGTCGGCCCCTCCTGCTAAAAGGGAACGGACCGCACGCTACGACCGTGAAGAGACCCCCTTGACACGCCCCACCCTGCCCCCATCGCACCAGGACGAGACCGAGCGCGTGCCCGGCGCGCTGCTGGTCCGCGGCGACTGTGACGACCACGCCTGGAACGACGTGCTCGACCGTATGGGCGAACTGCCCGGCATGGTCGTCCACACTCCCGGAGAGCCCCTGCCCCCGGAGCGGGGGCCCATCCCCCGGCGCCTGCTCGTGGCACAGGACCCCGCCTGGCGGGGCGCCGTCCCCGAGGAGGTGGCCCAGTCCCTGGGCAGCGAGGGCACCTGGCTTCCCGACCTGGTCCTGATCGCCGACCGCGGCACCACCCGCGATCCCGCCCTGCGCCCGCTCATGGCCTTCCTCCCCGGCGACGACGACCTCTACCGTTTCCGCGTCACGCCCCGCCAGGCGGCCATGACCTACCTGGTGATGCACCGCCCCGGCATCGAGGACACCCTGGAGCACCACAGGGACTGCGGCGCCGCCGAGGTGGAACTCGAACCCGGCGAGTCCTACGAGGACTGGTTGGACGGATCCGACGTGATGGGCGAGGTCCTGGAGACCGCGGCGGCTCCGCCCCTCTACCAGGCTCCCGCCGCACCCCTGCCCGTGATCACCCAGGACAACTCGGGGCTGCTCGTGCGCACCGACTTCAGCGACGATGACGCCTGGGCCGCGCTCGCGGCGGACGCGGACCGCCTCGACCCTCAGATCGAGACCCCCGAGGAATACGGCCCCTTCGTGCAGATCGTGGACGACCCGGTCTTCGCGGGGGCCACACCGGAACAGGTGATGGCGGTCGTCCGCCAAGGCGAGGACGACGAGGAGCCGGGTGAGGGGGTGGTGGTGATCGCCGACCGGGCCTCCATGGTCGGCCCCGACCGCACCGTCCTGGTCGTGCCCCTGGAGGACAACGTCGGGTGGTCCTTCCGCCTGCGCCCGGACCAGGTGCGGAGCATGGCGGCCAACCTCTTCGTCGGCAACAACGACATCTCGGACTGGATGAATCAGGGCTCGCCGGGCGGACCGGCGGTCATGACGGAGAAGGAGAGGCGATCCTGGCGGGGCTGGTGATCGCCGCAGGGAACACCCGTCACAGGATCCGGCTGAGTGCGGGTTCGTGTTCGGATGTTTCTCGACCCCGGTGATCGCACGCGTTCGGCGCCCGTACCGGAGTACGGGCGCCGAATGCGTCTGACACCGCGCGGCCTGCGACTTGGGCCAGTGGGCGGCCACGCGGTGGGTACCGGGGAGGTGGGGCGGGCCGCGGGAGGGGTCCGGTCACCTTCGTCGACCCCTCTGCGGCCCGATGACCATCCTCGCCCCGGCCGGTCGGGCGGCGCGCACGCCACGCCGCCCTCATCGCCCCACATGACAACCCTTGGTACAGACTTTCCGATCCTTGCCGGAAACGGCCGTTTTCCGGCCGGGTGTGCGGGAGTGCCCGGATCGGCCTCTGGGCCCGGCCGCGGGCCGCCGCTCAGCTGTCGA
Source organism: Nocardiopsis sp. SBT366 (assembly GCF_001083815.1). Classification (NCBI taxonomy): domain Bacteria; kingdom Bacillati; phylum Actinomycetota; class Actinomycetes; order Streptosporangiales; family Nocardiopsidaceae; genus Nocardiopsis; species Nocardiopsis sp. SBT366. The sequence continues at coordinate 3,961 of NZ_LAVM01000082.1, forward strand.
AGCCCATCCCCACCGAGTCCAGGCCGCGCAGCCACAGGTTGCGCCGTCCCTCGTCGCGGTCGGCGGCGGCGGTGGCCCTGAGGGTGAGTTCGATGCCCAGCGACCTGACCGGCTCGGGCGGGAACGGAAGGGGCTTCTCCCGAACCATCCGCAGCCGTGTGCGCTCGGTGTCCAGCCCGTCGAGCCGGTCCAGCATCACCTGGGCACCGAACCGCGTGGCCCCCACGCCCAGGCCGGTGTACCCCGCCGCGTAGGCGAGTCGGCCGCCGTAAGCCTCGCCGAAGAACACCGAGAAGCGGCTGCACGTGTCGATCACCCCGCCCCACGTGTGCCCGAACCGGATACCGCTCAGCTGCGGGAAGGTCTCCAGGAAGTGCTCGGCCAGCTTCTGGAAGGTCTCGGGCCGCTGGTCGTACTCGGGCCGCACCTTCCCGCCGTAGTGGTGGACGACGTCGTAGCCGCCCCACAGGATGCGGTTGTCCGCGGTGAGCCGGTAGTAGTGGAAGAGGTTGGCGGAGTCGGAGAGCCCCTGGCGCCCCTTCCAGCCGATCGACGCCATCTGCTCGTCGGTGAGGGGTTCGGTCATCAGCGCGTAGTCGTAGACCGGGGCGAGGTAGTGCCGCAGGCGCCGCAGCGGGCCGGGGAACGCGCCGCCGCCCCAGGCCACCTTGGGCGCGTGCAGCGTCCCGGACCGCGCCTCCAGCCGTAGCCCGGCGGGCACGGAGCGGATGGCGCGCACCGGGGTGTTCTCGAAGAACCGCACGCCCAGCCCCTCGCCAGCGGAGCGCAGGCCCCAGGCGAGCTTGGCGGGGTGGATCATGGCCACGCCGTCGGGGTCGTGGAGGCCGCCCACGTAGGTGGGTGAGTCGATGTGCCGCCGCGTCTCCTCGGCGTCCCACACGTGCGCGGTGCCGCCCTGGGCCCTGATGGCCTCGGCCGCCTCCTCGAACTCCGCGGCCTGCCAGGGGGCGGTGGCCACGAGGGTCTCGCCGGTGCGCTCGAACTCGCAGTCGATGCCGTACCGCCGGACGGTCTCCTCGATGGCGTCGAGGTTGGCCAGGCCCTGGCGTTCGAGCTCGTCGATCTCCTCGGGCCAGCGCTCGGCGCCGTTCTCGTAGCCGTGGGTGAGGCTGGCCGCGCAGAACCCGCCGTTGCGCCCGGAGGCGGCCCAGCCGGTGCTGCGGGCCTCCACCACCACGACGTCGCGCTCGGGATCGCGTTCCTTGGCGACCAGGGCCGTCCACAGTCCGCTGAACCCGGCGCCGACCACGACGAGGTCGGCGTGGACGTCGCCCACCAGCCGCGGGGCGGGTTCGGGGACCTCGTGTCCGGGGACGTCCGGGTCCAGCCAGAAGACCCGGGGCCGGGCGCCCTCCAGGGCGCGTTCCGCTGCGGCGCGCGTGGTGTCGGCCAAGGCTCTCACTCGTCTCTCGTCGTCGGACCGGCCGCCGGGGATTCGGCGGCCGGTTCCTCCAGCATGGGGTGCGCGGGTCCGGCCGCCGCTCACCTTCGTCGGCGGGCCATGACGACGTTGACCACCGCCATGATCAGCCCGACCCCGAACAGCAGGGTGCCCATCACGTTGACCTGCGGTGGGATGCCGACGCGGGTCGAGCCCCAGACCCACAGCGGGAACGTGGTGACGTCGCCGCTCACGAAGGTGGTGATGATGTAGTCGTCGATGGACAACGCGAAGGCCAGCAGCCCGCCCGCCATGATGGCGGGGAACAGCATGGGCAGGGTGACCAGGCGGAACGTGGTGAACGGACCGGCGCCGAGGTCGCGTGCGGCCTCCTCCAGCGCCGGGTCCAGGGTGACCACCCGCGCCCGCACGGTGATGGCCACGAAGGACACGCAGAACATCACGTGCGCGATGACGGTGGTCCAGTAGCCGGTGGTCACGTTCATCATCAGGAACGTGGACAACAGGGCGGCGCCGAGCACCACCTCGGGGGCGCTGATCGCGGAGAACATCACCAGGTTGGTGAGCTGCTTGCCCCGGAACGAGAACCGGCCGAGGGCGAGCCCGAGCAGGCTGCCGAGGGCGCCCGCGATCACCATGCTCAGCAGGGCGATGCTCACCGAGTTGAACATGGCCTCGTTGAGCGTGCCATGCGCGAAGGCGTTGGCGTACCAGTGCAGGGTGAAGCCCTGCCAGGTGATGTTGTGCTTTCCGGCGGGGTCGTTGAAGCTGAACGCCACCATGAACACGATGGGCGTGAACAGCCAGGCCAGGACCAGCCAGGTGTAGTAGCGGCCCCAGTCGGTGCGGCGGCGCGGGCGGGGACCCGGGTTGGTCGCCGCGCCCGGTGGCGTCGGCGCGGGGGTGTCGAGGCTGGCGCTCATCACGTGTGCACCTCCATGACCCGTTCCGTGCCCAGGGCCCGCGCGTAACTGAAGATGCCCACGAGCAGCAGTCCCATGAGGACGAAGGTGATCGACGCGGCGATCGGGTAGTTGTTGTTCACCAGGTACTGGGTCTGGATGACGTTGCCGATCATCGTGTTGTGGGTGCCGCCCAGCACGGAGGCGTTGACGTAGTCGGCGCTCGTGGGGATGAAGGTCATCAGCACGCCGGCGAACACTCCGGGCAGGGACACCGGCAGGATGACGCGCACGAACGCCTGGACGCGGCCCGCGTAGAGGTCGTGCGCGGCCTCGACCAGGCGCGGGTCCATGCGTTCGAGGACGGCGTAGATCGGCAGCACCATGAACGGCAGGAAGTTGTAGGCCAGGCCCAGCACCACCGCGGGGGCGGAGTTGAGGACCTGGGCGTCGGCGGGGAGCATCCCCACCGACTTCAGGGTTCCGAGGACGACGCCGTTGTCGGCCAGCAGGAACCGCCAGGAGATGGTGCGCAGCACGAAGGACACGAAGAACGGCAGCAGGATGAGCAGCAGGTACGTGGACTTGTGCGGCCCGGCGCGGAAGGCGATCCAGTAGGCCATGGGGTAGCCCACCACGATGCACACCAGGGTGGCGCAGCCGCCGTAGAACAGGGAGCGCAGGATCTGCTCCCAGTACGTGCCGACGGCCGTGACGTAGTTGCCCACCTCGAAGGTCTGCTGGAAGCCGGTGACCACGTTTCCGGTGGTCAGGGACAGCGACAGCATTCCGACGATGGGGACCACGAAGAACAGCGCCAGCCAGATCCACGCCGGGAGCACCAGGACGTAGGGCGTCGTCTTTCGGTTTCTCATGGGATCAGCTCGGGTTCGGTCGAGCGGTCAGCTCTGGGTGATGGCCTGGAAGATCGAGGCGAACTCGTCCTGCTGGTCGGTCTCCAGGGTGACGAAGTTGTGCAGGTTCTGGTAGTCGCCCTCCTCGGGGAAGACGAGGGTGCTCTCGGCCATGGCGTCGAGGGCCTCGCCCCGGTCGCTGCCGTTCTCGGCCTCGGCCCACTCGGCCATGACCTCCTGGGCGTGCGGCACGGGCGGGATGTAGCTGATGTACTCGGTGAGCCCGGTGGCGATCTCGGGTTCGTACAGGAAGTCCATGAGCTTGAGGGCGTCGACGGGTGCCTGCGAGGTGAAGGGGATCAGCAGGTTGTCGGTCCACAGGGTGGCGCCCTCCTCCGGGATGACGAACTTCAGGTTCGTGCCCTCCTCGGAGTTCTGCTGGTAGATGTCGCCGGACCAGGCCATGGTGATCCACAGGTCGCCGTTGGTGAGCGGCTGGATGAAGTCCTGGTCGTAGTAGGCGCGCACCACCCCGGAGTCGCGCTGTTCGCGGAGCTTCTCGGCGGCGGCCTCCCAGTCCTCCTTGGTGGAGTCGGCGGGCAGGACGCCGTTGGCCAGGAGTCCGAAGTTGGCGATCTCCTGCGGGTCGGCGAACATGCCGACCTTGCCCTCGAAGGCGGGGTCCCACAGGTCCTGGAGGCTGGTGATCTCGCGGTCGACGTACTCGGGGTTGTAGGCGATCCCGGTGATGCCGGAGGCGTAGGGGACGCTGTAGCGGTTGCCGGGGTCGTAGTTGCTGTTCTTGTACACCTCGCCCGCGTAGTTGGCGAAGTTGGGCATCTGGGCGTGGTCGAGCTGGACCAGGTAGCCGAGTTCCACGAGCTTGCTGAACTCGAACCCGTTGGGCACGGTCATGAGGTCGTAGCCGATGTCGTCGCCGTTGGCGAGGCGCGGCTGGATCTGCCCGAAGAAGGACGCGGCCTCCTGGACGTCCTCGTGGTAGGCCACGTCGATGCCGGTGGACTCCTTGAACTGCTCCAGCTGGGTGCGGTCCGGGTCCATGTACAGCGGCCAGTTGGCCCAGCGCAGCGATCCGGTCTCCTCCTTGTCCACCCAGTAGTCGGCGCCGGACTCGGGTTCGCGCTGCTGTCCGCCCACCCCGCAGCCGGACAGGGCGAGCGCCGCGGCGGCGGCGCCACCGGCCTGGAGGGTGCGGCGACGGGTCGGGCCGAGCGGCGCGGGCAGGACGGGGCGTCCGCGCCGGGCCCGGGTGAGTCCGCGCAGGAGTGCCGGGGTCAGGTGCGCGCGGGAGGGGTGGGTCATGTCGTCGTTCCCTACTTCGGATCTGGGGTGTGCCGTGAGTGCGGGAGGCCGGTGAGCGGGGAGGGCCAGGTGGGGGTGGTGCCTGTGGAGTCGTGTGTGGACGCTGGGTGAGGCTGGTGGGGTTCGCTGTGCCCGGGTGTGGGGTGGTCCCGGAGCCTGGGTTGGCCCGGGTATGAGGTGGTCCGAGCGTCGGACCGGGCTGGGGAGTCAGGTGGAGTGAGGCTGGTCCAGATACGGAGTGTGGGTGGTCCGGAGGGGTGTGGCTCAGACGGGCAGCGCGTACGAGTGGCGCGGTGACCAGGAGACCCAGACGGGGTCGCCGCGCCCGGCCACCAGGGCGGAGTCCGTGGAGTTCTGCTGGTAGACGGTCATCTCCGAGCCGTTCGCCAGCGCCACCTGGTAGTGCGTGGCCGCGCCCATGTAGACGGTCTCGGTGACGGTGCCGGGCAGCGCGCAGAGGTCGCCCTCGGGGCGTTCGGTGCCGATCCGCACCTTCTCCGGGCGCACGGTCAGGTGGGTGGACGCGCCCGCCGAGGTTCCCCTGGGGAGTTCGGCGACCAGCGCGGTGAGGCCCTGGCCGAGGTCGACCCGGTGGTGCCCCGCCGGGTCGGCCTCACCGACGGTCCCGGTGAGCAGGTTGCTGGTGCCGATGAAGTCGGCCACGAACCTGGTGGCGGGGCGCTCGTAGATCTCGGCGGGGGTGCCGAGCTGTTCCACGAGACCGTTGTTCATCACGGCTACCCGGTCCGACATGGTCAGGGCCTCGCCCTGGTCGTGGGTGACGTAGACGAAGGTGATGCCGACCTCGCGTTGGATGCGCTTGAGTTCGACCTGCATGGACTGGCGGAGCTTGAGGTCCAGGGCGCCCAGGGGCTCGTCGAGCAGGAGGGCGCCGGGCTCGTTGACCAGCGCCCGCGCCAGGGCGACCCGCTGCTGCTGTCCCCCGGAGAGCTGCGCCGGGCGGTGCTTGGCGCGGTGGCCGAGTTCGACCAGCTCCAGCATCTCCTCCACCCTGCGGCGGATCTCCTGCTTGGGGACCTTCCGGCGTTCCAGGCCGAAGGCGACGTTGGCGGCGACGCTCATGTGCGGGAAGAGCGCGTAGCTCTGGAACACCATGTTGACGTCGCGGTGGTTGGCCGCGACCCCGGTGACGTCGCGGCCGGAGAGGCGAACGACCCCCTCGGTGGGTTCCTCGAACCCGGCGATCATCCGCATCGTGGTGGTCTTGCCGCATCCGGAGGGGCCCAGCAGCGAGAAGAACTCGCCGTGGTCGATCTCCAGGTCGACGCCGCCGACGGCCCGGACGGTCTCCGGGCCGGACCGGTAGGCCTTGACCACGCGCTCAAGGCTGATCGCCGGGCCTGGCCGTTCCGGGGCCGTCACCGGCTCCTGTGTGCTGCTGTTCGCGGTGGTGACCATGGGGGGTTCCTGTGGGTTCTGTCGGGTTCGGGGGCTGGTCGGCCCCGGTCAGGGACCGATGTAGCTCATGACGTGCTTGACCCGGGTGTACTCCTCGAACGAGTACGTGGACAGGTCCTTGCCGTAGCCGGAGTGCTTGAACCCGCCGTGCGGCATCTCCGCCGTGATGGGGATGTGGGTGTTGATCCACACGCAGCCGAAGTCGAGGCGGCGCGAGACCCTCAGCGCGCGGGCGTGGTCCCGGGTCCACACGCTGGAGGCCAGGCCGTACTCCACGGCGTTGGCCCAGGCCACGGCGGTGTCCTCGTCGGTGAAGCGCTGGACGGTCAGGACGGGGCCGAAGATCTCGTCGGTGACCAGTTCGTCGCCCTGGCGCAGCCCGGAGACGACCGTGGGCGCGTAGAAGAAGCCCTGGTCCCCCACGCGGGCGCCGCCGGTGAGGATCTCGGCGTGGTCGGGGGTGCGCTCCAGGAATCCGGTGACGCGGGCGAGCTGGTCGGCGTTGTTGACGGGGCCGTAGGCGGCGTCGGGGCGGTCCGGCCCGGCGGTGACGGTGCCGCGCGCCTGCTCGGTGAGGGCGGCGGCGAGGTCGTCGTGGATGCCGGGGGCGGCGAGGATGCGGGTGGCCGCCGTGCAGTCCTGGCCCGCGTTGAAGAACCCGGCCTCGGCGATCCCCTCGGCGGCGCGTTCCACGTCGGCGTCGTCGAAGACGATCACCGGGGCCTTGCCGCCCAGTTCGAGGTGGAGGCGCTTGAGGTCGCGTGATCCGGCCTGGGCGACCTCGTATCCGGCCCGGGTGGAGCCGGTGAGGGAGATCAGCGCGGGGATGGGGTGGTCCACGAGGGCGCGGCCGGTGTCGCGGTCGCCGCAGACCACGTTGAACACCCCGGCGGGCAGGAACTCGGCGGCGATCTCCGCGAGCAGGAGCGTGGAGACCGGGGTGGTGTCCGAGGGCTTGAGCACGATCGTGTTCCCGGCGGCCAGGGCCGGGCCGATCTTCCAGGCCGCCATGGCCATGGGGTAGTTCCACGGGGTGATCTGGCCGACCACGCCGAGGGGTTCGCGGCGGACCCAGGAGGTGTGGTCGCGCAGGTACTCCCCCGCGGCCCGGCCCTCCAGGTTGCGGGTGGCCCCGGCGAAGAACCGCAGGGCGTCCAGGACCTGGCCGATCTCCTCGCTGCGGGTGAGGCCGACGGGCTTGCCGCAGTTGCGGACCTCGGCGGCGACGAGTTCGTCGGCGCGGGACTCGACGGCGTCGGCGAACCGGTTGAGCGCGATCTGCCGTTCGGCCGGGGTCCAGTCCCGCCAGCCTCCGTCGAAGGCGCGGCGCGCGGCCTGAAAGGCGGCGTCGACGTCCTCGGCTCCCGAGACCGGCGCGGTGGCGAAGACCCGTCCCGTGGCGGGGTCGACGAGTTCGCTGCGGCGCCCCTCGACGGTGTCAGCGTACGCACCGTCCACGAAGTTGCGCAGGTGGACGGTTTCGGGCCCTTGGGTCACGGCGGCTTCCCTGGGTTCGAGCGCAGCGGGCGCGCGGGTGTGTGTGGCCTGTGACTGGTCACATTGCCACCCTCACGGGGTGACTTCAAGCATTCCCAAGGGATTCCGTTGTGAAGATTGGATTACTCGACGGAATACTTGACAGACCCCCGGCAGATGCGACTATTTCTATTGAGCAGGGCGCACAGGGTCGAGTAGGCGGCGCGGGGTGCGCACGGTGCCCGAACCTCGGTCCGGTGCCTGCCCCCTCATCACCCAGAGAACTTGGAGAGCCGAGTGGAACCGCGTCTGAACTCCGAGAACCTGCAACGGGCCGCCCGGGACCACCTGTGGATGCACTTCACCGAGATGGCCGCCTACGACGAAGCCGAGGTCCCGGTGATCACCCGGGGCGAGGGCGAGTACGTCTACGACGACCACGGCAACCGGTACCTGGACGGCCTGTCCGGGCTGTTCGTGTCCCAGGTGGGCCACGGGCGCACGGAGATCGCCGACGCCATCGCCGAGCAGGCCCGTGAGCTGGCCTACTTCCCGATCTGGACCTACGCGCACCCGAGGGCGGTGGAGCTGGCCGACCGGCTGGCCGGGCTGGCCCCGGGCGACCTCAACCGGGTGTTCTTCACGGGTGGCGGTTCCGAGGCGGTGGAGTCGGCGTGGAAGCTGGCCCGCCAGTACTTCAAGGCGATCGGCCAGCCCACCCGGCACAAGGTGATCAGCCGCAACATCGCCTACCACGGCACCAGCTTGGGGGCGCTGTCCATCACCGGCCTCCAGGCCATCAAGAGCCCCTTCGAACCCCTGGTCCCCAGCACCATCCAGGTGCCCAACACCAACCTGTACCGGGCGCCCGTGCACGGCGACGACCCGGAGGCCTTCGGCCGCTGGGCGGCGGACCAGATCGAGGAGGCCATCCTCCAGAACGACCCCGAGACCATCGCGGCCGTGTACGTCGAGCCGGTGCAGAACTCGGGCGGCTGCTTCCCGCCGCCGCCCGGCTACCTCCAGCGGGTGCGGGAGATCTGCGACCGCCACGGGGTGCTCATGGTCTCCGACGAGGTCATCTGCGCCTTCGGGCGGCTGGGCGAGTACTTCGGGGCCACGAAGTACGGCTACGTGCCGGACATGATCACCTTCGCCAAGGGCGCCACCAGCGGGTACGTGCCGCTGGGCGGGCTGATCGCGCGGGACAAGCTGATGGAGCCCTTCCAGGAGGAGGGCGCGGCCTTCCTGCACGGGATCACCTTCGCCGGGCATCCCGTTGCCGCCGCAGCCGCGCTGGCCAACCTCGACCTGTTCGAGAGCGAGGGCATCCTCGACAACGTCCGTGAGAACGGACCGGTGCTCCGGGCCACGCTGGAGCGGCTGCTGGACCTGCCGATCGTCGGCGACGTGCGCGGCGAGGGCTTCTTCTACGGGATCGAGCTGGTCCGGGACAAGGAGACCAAGGAGACCTTCTCCGCCGAGGAGTCGAAGACCCTGTTGAAGGGGTTCATCTCCTCCGCGCTGTTCGAGGCGGGGCTGATCTGCCGCGCGGACGACCGGGGCGAACCGGTGATCCAGCTGTCGCCGCCGCTGACCTGCGGCCCCGAGCACTTCGACGAGATCGAGCGCATTCTGCGCAAGGTCCTCACCGAGGCCTGGGACCGCCTGTAAGGACGCGCCTCCCCGAACCTGGTCGGACGCCAGGGGCCCGCCCCGGACACGCACGTGTCCGGGGCGGGCCTGCTGTTCTCGCCGAGGGCGGGGGACGCAGACCGGGGGTCGGTCAGGGGAACGGGAGGCAGCCCGGGGGAAGGTTCGTCGCGGGAAGTGCCCCGGCGGCTCGCACGAGCCCTCCTCCGATCGCCACCCCCGCTTGGAGGCCGCACAGGAGGGTCGCGCCGATGGCCAGGGCGGGCCAGCCCGACCACCGGAGCGGGGCCCGGTGACGGCCGCGCGCTGGTTCGGGCGGTTCGGGCACCGGTTCCCTGGCGGCGATCTCCGCCGCTTCCCTGGCCTCGCGCGCGGCCCGCTCGCGGTGCTGGCGGGCCACGATCACCCAGTGCGGGAGCTGCCCGTACCGGAGGCGGTGGGCGACCCTGGGATTGCCCACCATCTGGGGCAGCAGCCGCCGTTCCCGCTCCTGCTGGGTCTCCGAGCCGAACCAGCCGTCCGGCCCGGGAGGGTGGGCGGCGTCCCCGGATCCGGGATGAGTGGTGGGCTCTCCGGTGGGGGTGTGCGTGCGGATGCGGGAGTGGGTGCGGATGCGGGTGCTCGTTTCGCCGGGGCGGGAGAAGCGGTGCCCCCTGGGGGCGTCCAGTACCGACCTCAGCCGGGTGTCGGTGTCAGGGCCGGTGCCGGTGTCGAAGTCGGTCATGGCTGGTCTCCGGGGAGCGTGAACTCGGCCCAGGCGACGGTGCCCAGCCCGGCGCAGAAGGGGAAGTCCAGCACCGAGCGGGTGCCCCAGCGGCTCGCGAGGTGGTGGATGAGCAACAGGCCCCGGCCTCGCTCGGCCTCGTCCCACTCGTTGGGGGTGCGCTGGTGCGGGAGCTTCGGTCCCAGCTGATCGGCGGCGTCGGCGCGACCGGCGGTGTCCGATCGGGTGCCGTCGTCGATGATCACCACCTTGAGGGTGGTGGCGGTGGGCATGTGCAGGGTTCGGATCACCTGGCCTTCGGGGTCCTCACCGGAGAGGGAGTGATCGCAGGCGTTGGCGAACAACTCACTGGCGCAGAGGATGACGTCGGCGACGGTCTGGGGTGCCAGCCCGGCCAACCTGCCCAGGTCTGCGGCCAGTTCGGAACGCACGCGCGAAACCTGGGAGAGGTCGCCCGGGTAGACACGGAAGGGCCAGCGGAGTCCTGCGGAGGGTGCGGTCGCGGTCACCGAGTGGAGTGGGGCGGGAGTGTGCGGCACAATGGTCATGTCGGCAGTTCCTTCTTTTTCGGGGGTGAGTGTCGGCCTGCTCTGGGGGTGGTGGTGCACCCGCCAGAGCTTTTTCGTGCGCCCAGGGGGCGCTGGCGGGTTCGGATTCGGTTCTGACGCGGGGTTGAGCCGGTCGGTCCGACCAGGAGCAGGACGAGTGTGGGCCGCGCGCCCACCGGATCGCTCGGGGGGCGAGGTACCTCAGCGGGCACGCGGGGTCTTGGGTGGTCGGCTTCAGACCTTCGGCGGTTCGGGGGTTCCGGGCTTGGGCTTGGTGCCGGACGAGGAGTCGCCCGTGCCGAGGTGGCGGTGGGCGAGCAGCCGCAGCAGTTCCGGGCGGGTGGACGCGGTGATCCGCTCGAAGGGATCGCCCTCCCCCTTCCAGCCGAAGGGGCGGCGGGCCACGAACTTCTGGTTCGGCTCGGTGCCCTCGATGGTCATCGCCCAGTGCCGGTAGAGGAGATCGCACAGGACCCGCTCGGGGACCAGGAGCCCGCCGGTGGGTGGAGTTCCGTACGGGCGCCGGAGCGGGAGCTTGGGCGTGGACCGGGTGGTGGGGTGCTCCGCGATGGCCTGGTCGATCATCTGGGTGGCCAGCTCCATGTCCTGTTCCTCGCAGGCGATGCCCAGGGCTTCGAGGATCAGGGGGAGCCGGTTGCGGAGGGTGTGGGAGTACCAGTCGGAGAGTTCCTGGGGCGAGAGGTGCTCGGGGGCCTGGAGGGCGTCCTTGGCGACGGCGAGCAGGTCACCGGTGTAGGTGTCGAGCATCAGAACGCCACCGCCAGCCGCTGGAGTGCGGAGACCAGGTCCCGCAGGACGTCCAGGGGGACGGTGTCCATCGGGCGTCGAGGTGAGGGGATCAGCGGGCGCCGGGAGGAGTTCGACGGTGCTGTCCCCTTGAGGCTCTGGAGTGCTGAGGCGTAGTCGCGCACGCGTGCTGCCTTGCGGGGGCGACGGCGGCGCCTTGCTTCCGAGGCCAGCCAGCGCACGTGCGCCAGCTCGGAGAGGTTGAGGTATCGCGGCATAGCGCGGCTCCTGGTGTTCGGGTGCCGCTGGACGAGGGCGGCATAGATGAATGCGGATAACCATCATGCGATACGTGTCATGCTTTTCACAAGATGCGATTCACAATTGGGTGATATGTCTGATTCCCATTGGCTGGCCTATGATCAGGCAGGCCAGGAGGTGACACATGGTGGCCGACAGCAGGTACAGCCCGAGCGCCAGACGGCGCCGACTGTCCGCGCTGCTTCGACGGATGCGCGAGGAACGCAATCTCAAGATCGAGAGCGTGAACAAGGAGCTTGGCTGGTCCAGCGGCAAGCTCTCTCGCATGGAGCGCAACGAGTGGAAGCTCCCGAGCGTCCGCGACATGAAGGATCTCGCTGAGGTCTACAAGCTGTCCGTCGAGATGCGAGAGGCCATCGTGTCTCTGGCTAGTGAGTCACGACGGCGAGGCTGGTGGATCGACTTCAAGGACGTCCTCCGGGGAGGACTAGCGGACTTCGAATCCGGCGCCTCGATGATCCGCACCTACGAGGCCCTGCTGATTCCCGGGCTACTCCAGACTCCCGATTACGCTGCTGCGGTCCTGCGTGGAAGCCGCGTACTCAGCGATGAGGACATTGAGCGCAAAGTTGCAGGCCGGATGAGACGACAGGAGATCCTCGCAGCGGAGTCGGCGCCGCGCGTATGGGCGGTGATCGACGAGGCAGCGTTGCGCAAGCGCGTTGGCGGCCCTGAGGTGATGGCGACCCAGATTCAGCATCTCATCACCATCGCTGAGCGGCCGAACATCGACATCCAGGTCATTCGGGACGAGGCCGGGGCTCACGCTGCGATGGAGGGGGCCTTCATGCTCTTGGACTTCCCAGACCCAGCAGACCTGCCTCTGGTGTACATAGAGACCGCGACCGAGGACCTGTACCTGGAGCAACCCGAGGCGATCCAGAACTACGTCGGCATCTTCGGCCATATATGCAGTTCAGCAGAGTCGCCAGGAGCCTCGGTCCGGTACATGGAATCACTCATCTAGCAAGGACGACTATGCGTTCATCCACTGACCTGCACTTCCGGAAATCGTCCTACAGCGGCAGAGGGGACAACTGCGTCGAGGTTGCCGACCTCCTGAATGGTGCGGCTATGCGCGATACCCAGAACAGGCACCTCGGACACCTCACTTTCGGGGATGAACACGAGTGGCAGTCCCTTCTGGCCACGGTTCGTTCGGTTGAGCGATAGATCTGAAGAGCATGAAAGGGGCCCTGACCGTGACGGTCAGAGCCCCTTCCGCATGCATCCAACGCACTCGACCGGGCCGAGTGAGCGGAAGTCAACAACGTCAGCCGGGAGTGACCACAGTTTGCTGCCAGTGCGGAACGTTTGACGGCGAATTCGGGGTGTGACCGTAGCCAGGCCCCTGCATGAGCCAGTTCGCGACCCATCGCCCAACTGAAGAACTCGAACATCCTGCCTAAGCCACTGCCGATAAAGGGCGCAGAGACCACCCAAGCGGTACTGGTCCTAAATCTCCGAGATGCGGCAGGAAGAGGACTCAGTGGGCGACCCACCGTCACTGACCCACTCCACACCCATCGGGAAACGAACTCTGCTCGTAGTCAGTCCTTCGCTTCGCGGACGTCCTCTCCCTGCTCCGCGAAAGCCTTGAAGTCCTGCATGTGCTGTAGCGACTGCTTGCGGAAGGCTCCGGGCATCAGGAGCCCCACCAACCGCATCATCACACCGCTGAACCGGTATTCGTTCTCGCTCTCCCAGAGCGTCGTCCCCGGACCGGCTTCGGTCAGCCGGTCGCGCGCCGCGCTCCACATCCCCTCGCCGACGATCTCGCGATCGAAGTGAACAACCTGCCCTTCCGGGATCCCGTGCAGGTCCGCCGGTTCCCGGCGCGTGACGGTCTCGGTGCACTCCATCCTCTGCTTGCCCGTCTGAAACACGACCCGCGACTTGGTACCGACCTGCCCGTGCCCCCCGCTCAGCGGCTCGTGAAGCACCAGGCCCCGCAGCCACTTCGGCATGTGCGCCGGGTCGGCGAGCAACTGCGCCACCCTCTCCCGCGGCAGGGCGATCTCCATCGAGACGGTGTACTTCATGGCAGCGCTCTCCGAGTTCCCGAGTGACATGGCATGCGCGTGCAGCCTGACCTCATGTTATGCAGTCACGGAACGATCCCCCGGGCCGCATGTTCATGGTTCCTGTCGCCCTGTCAGCGGAGGGCCAGGGCGCGCGGTGGCCGAGGTTCACGGCCCACGCATCTTCATGCCGGGCCTCATGTGCTTTCTGAGCAGAAGAGCCGGTCGGCGGCGGTCCGGTCGATCGGCGGCAGGGCCCCGTCGCGGATCACGTACGCCTTGGTTACGGCCGCCTGCACCGCCCGGCTCAGTGTGGCCGCAGGTGGCCACCAGTACGGGACGTTTTCCTCCGAACTCGGGGTGTAATCGTGGGCAGGACGGTGCATGAGTGAAGTAGTACCCCCATCCCCCATCGGAGGACTCACCCGTGCACGCCCACGCCCACGAACTCACGTTCCACAAGTCGTCGTACAGCAACACCGCGCGGGAATGCGTGGAGGTTGCTGCCTTCCGCAAGTCCACCTACAGCCAGCCCCGGCAGAACTGCGTGGAGGTGGCCCGGTTCCGGAAGTCCACCTACAGCAACACCGCGCGAGAGTGTGTCGAGGTTGCCGACCTGCCCAGCGGTGCCGCTGTCCGCGACACTCAGAACAGGGGGCTTGGCACCCTGGCCTTCCCCACCTCGGAATGGGCCGCGTTCCTGCGCCTCGCCTGATTCCGACGCCAAGCACAGGGTGGGAACCTCCGCACCGGCGAAGGTTCCCAGCCCAACAGTGAGGCTCGACCGGCCCCCAAGTGACTCCATCACCGTTTTGACCCGCATCCGGACAGCGGTTCGTCTCGCATACCCGACTCCAGTGACTGCATACTGCTGTCACCGAGCCCAGGCTCTGGTCAGCGGTTCCGGTTCGCAGTCACATCCCTTCGAGGGCAGGAGTCCCCGCAGTGTCACGCGTGAGGGTCCACAACTTCTCCATCTCCGTCGACGGATTCGCCACCGGTGCGGGGCAGAGTCTCGACACCCCGTTCGGCCACGCTGGTTCGCGGCTCCATGAGTGGTTCTTCCCGACCAGGACCTTCCAGCGGATGCAGGGCAATCCGGGCGGGAGCACGGGGTTCGATGACGCCATCGCTGGCACCTGGGACATCGGCATCGGGGCGGAGGTGATGGGCCGCAACAAGTTCGGCCCCCAGCGTGGCCCCTGGGAGAACGACGACTGGAACGGCTGGTGGGGTTCGAATCCGCCCTTCCACACACCGGTGTTCGTCCTGACCCACCATCCCCGCCCCCCAGTGACGATGGAGGGCGGCACCACGTTCCACTTCGTCGACGCGCCGCCCCAGGAGGTGCTCCGTCAGGCGCAGGAGGCCGCAGGCGGGCTGGATGTGAGGATCGGTGGTGGGCCGACCACGGTCCGCGAGTTCCTCGCGGCCGACCTCATCGACCATCTGCACATCGCCGTCGTCCCGATCGTCCTCGGCCGTGGCGAGCGCCTGTTCGACGAACTCGAAGGGCTGGAGGAGCGCTTCCACGTCGAGTCGGTGACCACCCCCAGCGGCGTCACTCACATGACCTTCACCCGGCCGTAGGATCCATCGCGCACCGCCGTTTCTGGCCGACAACTCGATCGGCGCCAGCGTGGCCGTGGCTGGGCTCGTCAACCCGGTGGCATCGCGGGTACCGGGAACTCCTATGACCACCGGACGTCGCCCCTGACCAGGGCCGATTCTCAGCAAACAACCATCCCCGGCCTGGCCAGAATCCGAGTGACGTGGACCCTGGCCGTGCCGGGGACGGCCCCCGGTTCCCCTGCGATGCCCCCTGCACCGCAGGGGAACCGGGTCGGCACTACTTCCTGCTGCGGCCCACGGCGTAGCCGTACTGGATGGGCCAGCGGGACTCGGCGCCCAGCTCATCGGCCGCACGGTGGGCCCAGTACGGCTCGCGCAGGAGCTGACGCCCCAGGAACACGGCGTCGGCGCGACCGGACGCAACGATCTCCTCGGCCTGGGCGGGCTCCAGGATCAGGCCGACCGCCGCAGTGGGCAGCCCGGTCTCCTGGCGCACCCTTTCGGCGAAGGGCACCTGGTAGTCGAGAGCGGCGGGGATGGAAGCGTCGTGGACCATACCGCCGCTGGACACGTCGAGCAGGTCCACTCCCCTGGTCTGGAGTTCCTTGGCCAGGCGCACCGTGTCCTCGACGGTCCATCCCTCACGCGGGTCCTCGGAGTTCTCCGAGATCCAGTCCGTGGCGGAGGTGCGGAAGAGCACGGGCAGGTGTTCGGGCCAGACCGCCCGCACGGCCTCGACGACCTCCAACGGGAACCGCATGCGGTTCTCGAGGGTGCCGCCGTAGGCGTCGGTGCGGTGGTTGGCGGCCGGGGAGAGGAAGGAGTTGAGCAGGTAGCCGTGGGCTCCGTGCACCTCCACGACCTCGAACCCGGCGGCGAGGGAGCGCTCGGCCGCCGTGGCGAAGTCGCTCACGAGCTGCCCGATCTCCTCGACGGTCAGCTCGGCGGGCGCGGGGTGGTCGTGGAACGGCTCGGCGCTGGGCCCGACCGTGGTCCATCCGCCGTCAGCGGGCGCGACGGGCCGGTTGCCGAGCCAGGGCTTGTCCACCGAGGCCTTGCGTCCGGCGTGCGCGAGCTGGATGGCGGGCACCGCACCGTGGGCGCGGACGGCGGCGGTGATCCGCGTGAAGGCCTCCTGCTGCCGGTCGTTCCACAGGCCCAGGTCCCACGGGCTGATCCGCCCGTCCGGGCGCACCGCGGTCGCCTCGACCATGACCAGGCCGAGGCCGCCCGCCGCCCGGTCGGCCAGGTGCGCCAGGTGGAAGTCGGTCGGCACGCCGGTCTCGGGGCCCTCGGACTGTGCGGAGTACATGCACATCGGGGACATCCACGCGCGGTTGGGGATCTCCAGCCCCCGCAGCTTCAGCGGGGTGAACAGGGTGCTCACAGGCGTTCCTTCGCGTAGGCGGTCTCGGGTGTCGGCGGGACCGACCTTTGTACGGTACAAGTCGTACTACGGCGCTTGTCAAACTACGACCGTCTTCGTACATTGAGATGCCAGCCGAACGGAAAGGAGGTCGGAGCATGGCCAAGGCCGCCCGCGCCACCCAGGGGCGACAGTGCGAGCACCCCGAGACCGACCAGATCCGCTTGGAGGACGTGCTCAGCGCGCTGTCCGACCCGATCCGGCTGCGCATCGTCCACGATCTCTCCCAGGGCCACGACGACATGGCCTGCATCGCCTTCGAACTACCGGTGAGCAAGTCCACCTCGACCCACCACTTCCGGGTCCTGCGCGAGGCGGGCGTCATCCGCCAGCACTACGAGGGAACCTCCCGCATGAGCCGACTGCGCACCGAGGACCTGGAGGGGCGCTTCCCCGGCCTGCTCTCGGCCGTCCTTCGGGCGCGGAGCATGGACGCGACGGTGCCCGGCCGGACCGTCTGAGCGGCGGTGTCCGGCCGGGCACGGCTCAGGCGCGACGCGTTTCGGCCAGACGGCTCACGGCCCGCTCGATCGGCTCCGTGCCACTGGTCAGCTCCACGATCTGCCGGTTCAAAGCGGGCTCCGCCAGGACCGCGGCGATGAACGCCGCCACGTCCTCGCGGGCGACATCCCCGTAGACGATGGCCGGTCCGGCGGTGACCAGCCCACCGCCCCGCTGGTTGGTCAACGTGCCCGGACGAACGATCACCCAGTCCAGCTCCCTGGCGGCCAGGTAGGCGTCCGCCTCCTTCTTCACCGCGGCGTAGTGCTCGAACCCCGGGGAGGGCTCAGCTGACCCGCGCAGCGCCTCGGGGAACACCGAGACCAGGACGAAGCGCCTGACCCCGGCCTGTTCGGCGGCCTGGGCGGCCTTCTTCAGACCGTCGCCGTCGATGGCGGAGGTCTGGTCCGTGCCCGTCCCGTGGGCCCCAGCGGAGAAGACCACCGCGTCGTGACCGGCCAACCTGTCGGCCAGCTGCCCGACGGTGTCGGCGATCAGGTCCCCCAGAACCGGCACGGCCCCGCTGGCACGTACGGTCTCGGCCTGTTCGGGCCGACGGTACATGCCGCTGACCTGGTCCCCGCGCTGGATGAGCACGCGGGCCAGTGGCTGGCCCACGCCCCCTGCGGCACCGATCTGGAACACCTTCATGGTCGACTCCTCAACTTGGTGTGGGTGGACGGACGCCGTTCCCAGGGCACCTCAGACCGCGAACACCTGGGAATCGTCGGCGAAGGCCTTGAACTCCAGGGCGTTGCCCGCCGGGTCGAGCAGGAACATCGTCCACTGCTCCCCGGGCTGGCCCTGGAAACGAACGTAGGGCTCGATGACGAAGTCGGTGTGCGCGGCGCGCAGGCGCTCGGCGAGCTCCTGGAACCTGGCCACGGTCAGGATCAGCCCGAAGTGGGGCACCGGGACGTCGTGGCCGTCCACGGGGTTGTGGATGCGCTTGTTCTGCTCGGGGGACAGATGGGTCACGAACTGGTGACCCTGAAGGTTCCAGTCGATCCAGGTGTCGCTGCTGCGCCCCTGGTCCAGGCCCAGGACGTCTCCGTAGAAGTGGCGGGCGGCGTCCATGTCGTCCACCGGGACGGCCAGGTGGAAACGCGGGATCGGGGAGTCGAGCACGGTCATATTCGGTCTCCAGTCTTCACGGCGCGACGGGGTGCGGATCGGCTCCGGCACCCATTGTCCGGATGTTAACATTAGGACATTGACGGAAGCAGGGGGCAATGAGCGAACCGACACGTGTGGCACCCGTACGCCGCCGAGGCCTGGCTGACGAAGTCGCCGATCGTGTGCGTGAGGCGATCTTCGACGGCTCCTACCCGCCCGGAACCCAGCTGCGCGAGACGAACCTTTCAGCGGAACTGGAGGTCAGCCGGGGTCCGGTGCGCGAAGCGCTGATGCGCCTGGAGACCGAGGGGCTGGTACGCAGCGCCTGGCACCGCGGGGCCACCGTCACCGAGCTCTCGGCCGAGGACATCGCCGAGCTCGACAGCCTGCGCGACGCGCTGGAGAACCTCGCCGTGGGGCTGGTGGCCCGGAGGGCGAGCCGCGAGGACCTGGAGGCCATCGAGGCCGCCGCCGCCCGCATGGAGCGCGCCGAGGACGAATACGAGATGGCGGCCTGCGACATCGCCTTCCACGACGCGGTCTACGTCGCGAGCGGCCACCGCCGCGTGCACCAGGCGTGGCAGGCCATCCGGTGCCAGGTCCACCTCTTCCTGGTCAACAGGATCCGCGCGAACAGCGACGGCTACCTGGAGCACGTGCCCGGTGAGCACGCCGACCTCGTCGCGGCCCTGCGGGCCGGGGACGCCCCGACCGCGGTGCGGCTCTTCGCCGAGCACCGTAAGCACGCCATCGACGTGCTGGGCACGGACCCGCCCCAGGCCGGTTGAGGAGGCGGGCCCGGATCCAGACGGCCGGGCCCGGTCTCGCGTGCGGGAACATCGCCGTCCGCGTCGAGGGGGTTTGCGGAACCGCCCACGTGACGATCGCGTCCCACCAACTGCTCCGGGCTCGCCTCCGCTTTGGTGTGCTGTGCCTTGGGCGTCACCCAGCCCCAGCGGCAGCACTCCCTCTCTGCTTCGGCCCGAAGTTCTGGAGCCGGGCGATCGCCACGAAGGCGGCGGCGCGTTTGGCTAGGCGCCCAGGTCGTAGCCGTCAGCGAGGACGCACTCCTCGGTGGGACGCTGCTCCAGGTAGCCCCACTCCAGGAGGTCGTTGACGGGCACGTTGCCCTCCCCCTCGGCCTCGGGAACCTCCTCGGCCGGAACGAGCAGCTGCTCGCCGCCGCCGGGCTGCTCGAAGTGCGGGGCGATCGGGCCGACCCACGCGGTGACCGGCTCGGTGACCTCGTAGCAGTTGTAGTTGTGCTCGGGCCCGTCCGGCCACGTGTTCAGCGAGTTGGGCGGCAGCGCGCGCTCTTCGTAGGAGGCACCGGCCGGGGCGAGGAACGAGCCCCACGGGGAGCCGAAGCGGTCCAGCATCCAGCCCGAGGGCAGCTCTTGGAGCTCCTTCACCGGCTGTCCGTCGACAACCACGAAACCGTCGTGCTCCGGGTAGTCCCAGCTGCCCTCCACGGTCCACCAGCGGTCCAGGAACTCCACGGGGGTCAGACCACCGAGCCGGTCGTACCCCTCGACCAGGGTTCCCACGGGGCCGTCCTGGGGAAGCTCGGACGGACCCAGACGGGAGTCGCCGCACAGGTAGCGCTCCAGGTCCTCCGCGCTGGGCGGCGGGGACAGCACCGGACAGTCCGAGGGCTCGGCGTGAGCGGGGGCGGTGGCGGTGGCAGTCACCAGCAGGGCGAGGGTGACCCCGGCCAGCAGAGGGAACTTCGACATCGGACTCCGATCGACTCGACCCCGATAACACCGAGGGTCATGAGGAAGATACGGAGTGAAGTCAACCACGAGCGCGGCGCACACGACTCACGAACGGCCCCTCAGGGCGGGGCCGTTCGGTGCTGTCGTTACCGGCGGCCCAGCGCCGGGCAGGTCCATCCGGGGCGCGCCAGTAGGTCGGGGCGAGCGCGTCGCGCCCGTCCACGGCCCTCTTCTGCGCCGTCATCGGCGCAGTTCATCGGCGGAACATCAAACCTTCTGGTCCGAGGGACAGCGACCAGTGGTGCCTAACCGTCCGCCCAGGTGGTCAGGCCGTGGCGGTACGCGTAGACGGCCGCCTGCACCCGGCTCTCCACCCCCAGTTTGGTGAGGATCCGGGCCACGTGGACCTTGGCCGTGCCGAGGGTGATCCCCAGCTCCCCGGCGATCCGGGCGTTGCTGTGCCCCCTGGCCACCAGCACCAACACCTCCCGCTCACGGGAGGTCAGGTCATCGACCAACCGAGGCGGCGTGCGCGGCGAGGTCCTCGCGAACCGGTCCACCAGCCGCGGCGTGACCTTCGGGTCGATCACCCCCTGCCCGGAGGCCGCGGCCCGCACCGCCTCCACGTACAGCTCCGGATCACTCTCCTTGAGCAGGAACCCCACCGCCCCCGCCTGGAGCGCCCCGAACAGGTACTCGTCGGTGTCGAAGGTGGTCAGCATGACCGTCGGCAGCGCGGGCGAGAGCCCGGACAGCTCCCGGGCCGCCGAGACACCGTCCGTTCCGGGCATCCGGATGTCGGTGAGCACCACGTCCGGGCCCAGGCGTCGCGCCATGGACACCAGCTCCCGACCGTTCGCCGCCGCCCCCACCACCTCCACGTCCCTCACCGGACGGAACAGCAGCCGCAGCCCCTCACGTGCGGCTGGCTGGTCGTCGGCGACCAACAGCCGGATCATCCCGTCCCCTCCCCGACCTGAGTCTCCTCCACCGCTCCGGCACCGCCCGACGCGTCCGGCCGCGAACCCCCCACGGGAAGCACGGCCCGCACCCGCCAGCCCCGGCCCGGCCGCCGCCCCGCTTCCAGGACGCCGCCCAACTCCTCGGCGCGCTGCCGCATCCCCGCCAGGCCGATCCCGCCGTCACCTTCCGCTCCTACCGGTACGCGCCGACCGTCGTCCTCCACCGTGACCGTGAGCGCGTCCGCTGAGCGCGTCAGCCGCACCCGGACCCGTCGCGCCGAAGCGTGCCGAAGCACGTTGCCCAAGGACTCCTGGACGATCCGGTACACGTCCGCCCCCACCCTTTCGCTCAGACCGTCCC
>NZ_LAVM01000083.1:0-24310 GCF_001083815.1 Nocardiopsis sp. SBT366
GGGCGGTTCCGGGTTGGGGCTGTCCATCGTGGTCACGCTCCTGGAGCTCCAGGGGGCGAGCCTGGACCTGACCTCCCGGGAGCCGAACGGGATCGACGCCCGGCTGAGGCTTCGCCTGGCCGAGCACGGTGCAGATGAGCCCGAGACCGCGACCGGGCGGGCCCCGGATGCTCCCTGAGCAGTGTGTCGAAGGGAGATCCTGAGCGGCGAACAGCCGCGGTCCACGCGCGGCCCGGCTCCCACGGCGCCCGCTGCCGCGCCTCGACCCGGCCGATCACCGCGAGCACCACGCGGTCGCGTGTGGGGCCAACCCCTCTCCGGTCGTACTTCCAGTTCGGTGTCGTGCGCAGCGGGGCGGCCGGTCTCGCTCGTCACGCCTCGCGACGGCACCCGGCCAGGAGGATCGCGACCATGCGCTTGGCGTCGGCCTGGTCGTAGTCGGGGCCGGTGATGCAGAGGTTTCCGATGGCGCGCATGAGCGTGTAGGCGGCGATGTCGGAACTGAGCTCGTCGTCGGCGACGCAGGCGTCCAGCAGCGTCGCGCAGGCCGGGAGCAGGGTGTCGAGCATGAGGGCGTGGAGGTTCTCCATCCCGGGGTCACCGGATCCCAGAGCGGCGCCGAGGCCGTGCTTGGTCACCAGGAAGTCCACGAACGCGTCCACCCAACGGGTCAGGGCGGTGAACGGAGCGGCCGATTCCTCCAGGAGCCGGGGTGCGAGTGCGGCGCAGGTGTCGATCTGGTGCCGGTAGACGGCGGTGACGAGGTCCGCCCGGGTCGGGAAGTTCCGGTAGATCGTGCCGACGCCGACGCCAGCGCGTTCGGCGATGTCGCGGATGGGGGCCTGGACTCCCTGGTCCACGAAGGCCGCCGCCGCGGCGTCCAGCACGGCGCCGCGCGTGCGCAGTGCCTGTGCTTGGCGTACTCCGACAGGTTCCGGCACGTGGCACTCCCTTGCTCGCGGAACAGTGTTCCGCTAAATTGGCGGAACGGTGCTCCGTCAAAGTATGGCAGGGCGCCCCCATGAAGAAAGCACAGGTTCCCCATGCCTTCTCACCACCCCGACCAGCGCATCGTCGCGGTCAAGCCCATCGTCGTTCCCGTGCCCGGCCGCGGCATCGACCTCCAGGTGAAGGTCACCGCCCCACTGTCAGGCCGGAACCTCCCGGTCATCGTGTTCTCCCACGGCAACGCATGGTCCATGGACGGATACGAGCCCCTCGTCGACCGGTGGGCGGCCGCCGGGTTCGTCGTCGTGCAGCCCACCCACCTGGACTCCCGCCGGAACGGACTCACGTGGGACGACCCGCGCTTCGCCACCGTCTGGCGCGTTCGGATCGCCGACCTCCACGCGGTTCTCGACCGCCTCGACGACATCCTTCTCCAAGCGGGCGATCTGGAGAATCGTGCCGACCGGGACCGCGTCGCCGTCGTCGGCCACTCCTGGGGCGCCCAGAGCGCCGGTGCGCTCCTCGGCGCGCGCGTGCTCGACGCCGACGGGACTCCCGGGGAGGGCTTCTCCCACGCTGCGGTCTCGGCCGGTGCGCTCATCGCCGCGACCGGAACGGGCGACACCCTCACCCCGTTCGCCCTCGAGCATCTCCCGTTCATGAGGCCGGACTACTCCACCATGACGGCTCCGGCCCTGGTCATCGCGGGCGGCAGGGACGATTCCCAGCTCTCCACCCGGGGGCCCGAGTGGTTCACCGACGCCTATCACCTCAGCCCCGCACCGAAGAGCCTGCTCGAGATCGCCGAGGGCGAGCACACCCTGGGCGGCCTCGCCGGTGAGATGGTCGCCGAGACCACCGACGAGGACCCCGACCGCGTCGCCCTCGTCGCCGACGCGGTCTCCGCCTATCTCCAAGACGCCCTCAAACTCGACAACGCCGCGTGGACCGCGCTCAACGACACCGCCGCAGGGGGCGACGGCACGTGGAGCATCACCAGCAAGTGAACCCGGCCAGACCGCGCTGCGACCGGCCCGTGGGCGCGCGCCCGCCGGATTTCCGGGTTCGGGGTTCCCGACGGGCCCACGGCGAGAGTTCCCTGATCAGGCAGCCGGTGGGTTGGTGTCGCCTCCCGGCCTCTGATCCGGGTTGGTGCCCGGGTGGCGGTGGGCGCGGACCGGGCTCGCCAGTGTCTCAGGGGCCCGTGACCGGCGACAGCTCGTTGGACGGCCCCATCTCCGCGGAGGGCTTCACGGCCTCGGGCGGTGGCCGGTCGTTGGCGTACTTCACCGACCGGTAGTAGTCGACGGCACCCGGATGCAGGGGCACGGGCAGGGTCGAGATCGCCGAACGCGGGTGCAGGTGCAGCGCGACCGGGTGGATCTCGACCAGGTCCGCCTGGAACTCGAAGAGCAACCGGGTGAACTCCTCGGCCTGGTACTCGGGCATCGCGGAGTTCACCACCAGCAGGCTCGGCACCCCGATCGTCCTCACCGCCGGAACGTTCGCGTAGGTCCCGGCCGGAACCGGCAGCTCCGTGAAGTACTCCCCGTACTGCTCGGTCAGCGCGGGTACGTGGCTGGCCAGGTCCAGAAGCCGGATGGGCAGGCGCTCGGCGAGTTCACCGACCGCCTCGGTCGGTATCCCCCCGGACCAGACGAACGCGTCGACGCGCCCCTCCTCCAGTGCCCGCGCCGAATCACCGATGGACAGCTGGAGACGTTCCACCTCCCCGTCGGGGCTGGGCACCTCCCCGATGGGCGACACCCTCAGCCCGGACAGCTCCAGCAGCCGATCAGCCATCATCTCGGTACCCGAACCGGCCGAACCCACCGAGACCGACCCCCCGGCCAGATCCGCGATCTCCTCCACGGGCGAATCCGCGCGAACCACCACGTGCGTGTGGTTGTCGTACAGACGGGCGATGGCGGAGATCGGCAGGGGCCGCTCGAACGGCTTCTTCCCTTCGACGGCCAGAGCGGCCACGTCGGAGAGGGTGAAGGCCACGTCCAACGTCCCGTCGGCCACCCGGAGGTTGTTCTCCACGCTCGCCGCCGTGGTCAGCGCGGTGATCCAGGTGTCCTGCCGGGCCTCGGTGACCTGCGCGAGCCCGCTGCCGTACACGTGGTAGACCCCGCCCGCGCCGCCGGTACCGACGGACAGCCGAAGGGGAGCCGAGTGCAGGGGAGAAGCCCAGGTGAGCGTTGTGACCACGACGGTACAGACGGCCAGGAACCGGGTGACGCTCCACAGACGCTGGGGGACGGACGACGTCATGGCCGAACGATACCAACGAGTGCGAAACCTCAGAAGAGGCTCAAATCCCTTCCCGGGGTCTGCGGATTTCGACGTGATGACGGTTACGTTTCTCGCGGTGGCGGGGCGGGGGCCACGACTGCGTCCCGAGGCCCGCGTGCCGGAACCGGACGCACGGTTCGGGCCCGGCCAGCGGGTATCCCCCGGCACTCCCGCGCCCCCTGACTCACCAAGCATCCCGAGAGGACCCCCACAACCATGCGACGCTCCAAACTGTCTTTGGTCGCCATCCCCGCCAGCGTGCTCATGCTGGCCGCCTGCTCGCAGCCCGCTGAGCAGGCCGCCGAGGACATCGAGCTCGGTGGCGGCGAAGTCCAGAGCAACCTCAGCATCGTCACCGGCGGCACGACGGGTGTGTACTACCCGATCGGCGGCGCCCTGCGCGGCATCATCGGCGACAACCTCGAAGGCCAGTCCGCCTCCGTCGAGGCCACCGGCGCCTCCGTGGAGAACATCCGCCTCCTCGGCTCCGGCGAGAGCCACCTGGCCATCGTCCAGGGCGACGCCGCCGACCAGGGCTTCACCGGCACCGGCGACTTCGAGGGCGATCCCGTCGAGACCTACTCGCTCGCGGTCCTGTACCCGAACGTCTTCCACGCCGTGACGCTCCAGAGCATCGCCGAGCGCGAGGGCTTCGAGTGCTTCTCCGACATCATCGGCACCCGCTACTCGGTGGGTGACATCGGCAGCGGCAACGAGGCCACCACCAACCAGGTCTTCGACTCGCTGGAGATCGGCCCGAGCGAGGTCGAGATCCAGCAGCTGGGCTACGCGGAGACCGCCAACGCCCTGACCAACAACCAGCTCGACGCCGGATCCTGGGTCGTCGGCGAGGGCCACTCGGGCATCACCGAGCTCGGCACCACCGAGGACATCGCGCTCATCGAGATGTGCGACGACGAGCGGGACATGATCGTCAGCGGCTACGGCGGCTACACCGAGCACGTCGTCCCCGGCGGCACCTACCCGGGCATCGAGGACGACGTGTCGACCATCGCCGTCTGGAACGCCCTGGTCGTGCCCGGCACCTTCAACGAGGACCAGGCCTACGAGATCACCAAGGCGATGTTCGAGCACATCGACCAGGTGATCGGCGTCTACGCCCCGGGCGAGGAGTACCTGGTGCCGGAGACCATCGAGAACAGCCCCGTGCCGGTCCACCCTGGCGCCATCCGCTTCTACGAGGAGCAGGGCGTCGACATCCCGGCCGAACTGCGCCCCGAGGGCTCCGAGGCGGGCGACAGCGCCGCCGAGGACACCGACGAAGAGTAGGTCGCACGCACCGATGGAACCGACCGCGGTGGGACCGTCCGCGGACGCCGAGCCCCGGCGTCCGCGGATCTCCGCGCTCCGCCGAGCCGCCCTGTGGGTCGGCGCAGGACTGGGCGCGGCCCTGGTCGTCGGCGCGCTGGTGCCCGTGTGGCCCGCGCTGCGCCTGAGCGTCGACGGCGACCGCCTCGGACACCTGCCGCTGGCCGAGGGCGAACAGTTCACCGTCTCCTACGTGCACTCGATCGACCACCTGCCGATCGAGGAGAACCTCGAGGTCCGTGACGGCGAACTGGTCGCCGACTCCACCCGCCTGCGCCAGTTCGGCGCGGGCATGGGCCAGATCCCCGGACAGGGCACCGGCCGGGCCGACGGTGAGTGGTGGGTCATCGAGGACATGAACCGCCACGTCGGCCCGGAGCTCGCGATCCGCGTGGGCACGGCCTCCGTGGACCACCGGCTGCGCACGCCCGACGCCGAGGTACGGCTCTCCCCGTGCCTCACCTCCCGCAGGGTGGCCGTCGAACCCGCCCGGATCTCCACCCTCGTCCTGCTGGTCGGCCGCTCACCGCAGCCGGTCTGCGACGAGTAGCAGTCCCCCGAAGTCAGGTCGTCCCCCCGCCTGAAGCACCCTCCGCCGCGTGGTCACCGTGTTCTCACGCACCGCGCGGTCCATCTGTTGAACCCGAGGAAGAACATGGCTGAGAAACCGCAGGCGCGGGGTGAAGCGCCCCCGACTCCGGAGGAAACGGAGCGGGACGGCCGCGACGACACCGCCACCGCCACCGCCGACGAGTCGGCCGAGGCGGCCTCCGGCAAGGGAGGCCGCACCGCCGGTACCTCCGCCGACGCCCTGCCGGACGTCGACGGGCTCAACGACGACGCCCCGCCGTTCTGGCGCAGGATCGCCGCCGAGCGCTGGGGCGAGGGCCGGTTCGGGCTGGCCATGGGCGGGATCATCCTCCTCCTGGGAATCGCCCTGACCGCCTTCCAGCTCTGGATCGCCCTGCGCTCCGGTCTGGACGCGCGTCAGCAGCGGCTCATGCACCTGATGCTGGTCATGCTGATGGTGTTCGTCATCATGCCGCCGTTCAAGAAGTCCACGGTGGAGGGGAACCCGGTCGCCCTCGTGGCGGGGGCGGTGCTCGACCTCGTCATGGTCGTCGCGACCGTGGTGGTCAGCTTCTACCCGATCGTCTACCAGGCGGAGCTGGCCCGACGGGCGGGCGCCTACACGGACCTGGACTGGATCATGGGCGTGGTCGCCATCGTGGTCCTGCTGGAGGCGACCCGGCGCTCGGTCGGCCTCATCATGGTGCTGCTGGTGGCCGCCTTCATCTACTACGCCTGGATCGGCCCGCTGATCCCCGGCGACTTCGGCCACTCGGGCGTGACGATCCAGCGCATCTCCACCCACGCCTACCTGGGCAACGACGGCATCTACGGGCTCACACTCGGGGTCGTCGTCACGTTCGTGTTCGTCTTCATCCTGTTCGGCGCGCTGCTGTCCAAGACCGGCGGCGGCAACTTCTTCGTGGGCCTGGCCTACGTCCTCACCGGCCGCATGGTCGGCGGTCCGGCCAAGGGCGCGGTGCTCGGCAGCGCCCTGATGGGTTCGGTCTCCGGCAGCGCCATCGCCAACGTGGTCACCACGGGCCCCTTCACCATCCCGCTGATGAAGAAGGTCGGCTACAAGAAGCACGACGCGGCCGGGGTCGAGGCAGCCGCCTCCACCGGTGGCCAGGTCCTACCGCCCATCATGGGCGCCGGCGCGTTCCTCATGGCGGAGCGGCTGGGCATCCCCTACGCCGACATCGTCAAGGTCGCGATCATCCCCGCGATCATGTACTTCGCGCTGATGTTCCTGTTCGTGGACATCCTCGCCCGCAAGAACAACATCCGGCCGATGAAGGGGGACGAGATCCCCACCTTCGCCATCGTGATGCGCGCGGGCTGGCACTTCATGGCCCCGCTGATCCTGCTGATCGTCCTGCTGCTCAACTACGTGCCGCCGACGCAGGCCGGTCTGGCCGCCTGCGGCGCCCTGCTCGTGGTGGCCATGCTGCGCGCGAGCAGCCGTCTCAGCCTCAAGGACTTCCTCGAGGTGTTCGTGATGGCGGCCCGCAGCACCCTGCCGGTCTCCGTGGCGTGCGCCGTGGCGGGCATCATCGTCGGCATGGTCGGGCTCACCGGCCTGGGCCTGGTCTTTTCGGACGTGCTGGTCAACGCCTTCGCGGGCAACCTGTTCATGACCCTGGTGATGGTGGCCCTGGCCTCCCTGATCCTGGGCATCGGCCTGCCGGTGACCGCCTCCTACGTGGTGCTGGTGATCCTGGCGGGTCCGGCGCTGGAGCAGCTCGGTCTGGCGCTGATCGTCGCGCACATGATCGTGTACTGGCTCAGCCAGGACTCCAACGTCACCCCACCGGTGGCCTTCGCGGCCTTCGCGGCGGCGGGTATCGCCAACTCCAGTCCGATGCGCTCGGGCGTGTCCTCGTGGAAGTTCGCCAAGGGCCTGTACCTGATCCCCCTCCTGATGGCCTACTCGGCGCTCATGGAGGTGGACGGTCCCGTCATCGACCTGGTGCTGGCGATCGCCACAGGATCGGTGGCCCTGGCCGCCGGTGCCATGGCGATCGAGGGCTTCTTCCTGCGCCGCACCCTGCTCGGCGAGCGCATCGCGCTGGGGCTCTCCGCCGCCCTGGTCCTGATCGCCCCCGAGTGGAGCGGCTGGACCGAGTCGCTGCTGTCCGTGCAGGTGTCCGAGCACTGGTTCATCATCGCCGGTACGGTCGCGGGCGTCGTGCTCATCGCGCTCCAGGTGATCAACCACCGCCGTGACAAGGCGAAGGGCCTGGTCGCCCCGCTCGGCGAGGAGCAGCCGAAGGCCGGGCAGACGGTTGGGGCCGAGGAGCCCGAGGAGGTGTCGAAGGACGCGCAGGCCCGGGAGACCACGGAGGCCTCGGAGTCCACGAAGGCCTGACGGTCACACACGGGACCCGCGCGCGGGTCCCGGGACGGGGCGCGGTGGCGACTGCCACCGCGCCCCGGCGTGTTCCACCGGTGCGTTTGGTGGACGCGGGAACCCGCGCTGTGCTGGCGTTGACGCCGCATGTCCTAACCTCGCTGACATGTGGCGATTCGGATGGAAACCGGGGCGGGGCCTCCAGGGCACCGACCTGGAGGCGGTACTGGTTTCGGCCTCCTACGGAACGGACCCCCTGCTGCGCTCCGCCTGCGAGGCGGTGCGGGAGGGCGACACGGAGGTGGGTGCGACCCTGCTCGTGGAGACCAGGGAGGACCCCGAGGTCCGCGCCTACCAGGCCGAGGCGCTGGGAAGGGCCGCCGTGGACCGCCCCAACGAGATCGCGGAGCTGGTCCAGGAGGGCGCCGACCCCGCCGACGCGATGCTCTGGCTCGGCCACGCCCTGATCGCCCGCGCCGTGGCCATGCCCTCCGGGGGAGCCGACACCGCCCAGGCCGACCGCAAGGCCTTCGAGGCGGCCCTGCACGAGGCGCGGGTCCCCCTCGCGGAGTCGGCCCGGCTCAACTCCGACGACGCCGCCCCCTGGTCCGCGCTCCAGACCGTGGCGATGGGGCTGGGAGAGCACGAGGAACGGGAGGCGGCCTGGTCCGAGGTGGTGTCCAGGGCGCCGCACCTGTACCCGGCGCACGTGACACGGGTACGTTCCCTGGCACCCGCCCGAGGGGGATCGGCGGAGGAGATGTTCGCCGCGGCCGGGGCGGTGGCCGACACCGCGCCCGAGGGCAGCCCGCTGCCGTCCGTCCTCGCTGTGGCCCACGCCGAGTTCCTGCGCGGAGAGCAGCGGCGGCTCGTGCGGGAGGGCAACAGCGCCTACATCACCTCCATGGCGATGGGACGCCTGCACGGCGACGCCGTCCGTGAACTGTTCGAGCTCGCCCAGGGGTGGGCCTCCGCGGCCGTCCCGCACGTGAGGGACGTACAGGCCCACCACCTGTTCGGCTGGGCCTTCCACCGGGCGGGGGAGCCGGACCTGGCCCGCTGGCACCTGGGCATGGTCGGTCGGTACGTCTGCGACGTGCCGTGGGCCTTCTTCGGGTCCGCGCGCGCCGAGGCGGCCCTGGCCATGTCCGAGCTCGGGGTGGACCCGCGCCACGCGCCCGGCCCGGAGGGGCCGAGCGGGACAGGCCTGGCTGAGTAGGAGTACTCATGCGGGGCGGGCGGGCGCGGCGCAGACTGGTCCCATGACGAACACGACCCCCGAAGAGACCTCCCCGACGCGCGCCGCCCTCCTCGGCCTCGCCGTGGGCGTCGGCGGGGCCCTCCTGGCCGAGGGCCTCGGCTGGCTGCTCAACACCCTTCTCGTCACGGTCCAGTCCGACGAGGTGGTCGGCGCCAACATCGGCGCCGGACTGGCCGCCACGGCCGTGGCCACGCTCGCCGCGCCGGCCCTGGCCCTGCTCCTGCTGCGGCTGACGCGCGTGCCCCGCCCGCTCGCCGTCGTCCTGTACTCCCTGCCCCTCTACATCGTTCTGACCGTGGCCTCCACCAACGCGGCCACCTACCTGGACCTGTGGCTGTGGGACCGGTTCCCGGACTTCGCCACCGCCACCAGCCCGTGGGTGCCCTGGTACCTCGTGACCGTGCTCTCCCTCGGCGTCGCGGTCGCCCTCTCGGCGCTGCTGGTCACCCGCTCCCACGGACGGCGCGACCCCGCCCGCGCCTGACCCGCGCTCAGCTCGCTTCGGAACGCATCGAAAAAACACTGGTCGGCGGTGACCCCGTCGGAAACAATGCTCGGGTGCTACTGACGATCACCACCACCGCCCAGCCGGCGACGGACCTCGGACACCTGCTGCACAAGCACCCTGACAAGGCGCAGAGCTTCGAGCAGTCCTTCGGGACGGCGCACGTCTTCTACCCCGAGGCCACCGACGAACGCTGCACGGCGGCGCTGCTGCTGGAAGTGGACCCGCAGGCGCTGCTGCGCTCGCGAACGTCAGTGAGCTCCCCGGACTTCGCCCTCGCCCAGTACGTCAACGACCGCCCCTACGCCTCCTCCTCGCTGTTCACGGTGGCGCTCGGCAAGGTGCTGCGGTCCGCGATCCGGGGGGCGAGCGATCGCCGCCCGCAACTGGCCCGCACCCCCATCCCCCTGGTCCTGCACCTGCCAGCGGTGCCCTGCCACTCCGGCCCCGAGCGGGCGCGCGCGCTCTTCGAACCCCTCGGCTGGACCGTGGAGGCCACCCCGGTCCCGCTCGACCCCGGCCTGCCCGGCTGGGGCGACTCGCACTACCTGTCGCTCACCCTGACCGGCACGTTGCGGCTGTCCGAGGCGCTCAGCCACCTGTACGTGCTGCTGCCCGCGATGGAGGGCGGCCACAAGCACTACTGGGTGGACTCCGCCGAGATCGACAAGCTCCTGCGCGCGGGTGGCGCACCCGTCGACGGTGTGGTCGACGAGGACGGCGCGGGTTGGCTGGCCGGGCACCCCGAACGCGCCTGGATCACCCGCCGCTACCTCGCCCGCCGCGAGAAGTACGTACGCACCGCCCTGGCACGTCTGACCGAGGCCGAGGACGGAGCCTCGCGGCCCGACGACGGGAACGGCGACGAGAACGGCGATGGGAACGGCGACGGGAACGGTGGTGAGGCCGCCGGAACCGCCGCCCTGGTGCCGAGCGACCCCGCCGTCGAGGAACGCGAGCCCTCGCTGGCCGACCAGCGCGCGGGCGCGATCATGGCGGTGCTGGGAGCCGAACGGGCCACCAGCGTCATCGACCTCGGCTGCGGCGGCGGCAGGCTGCTGGAGCGACTGGTCCGCGACCGCTCCCTGGAGCGCGTCACCGGGGTGGACGTGCACCTGGGCAGTCTGGAAGTCGCCCACCGCAGGCTCTGCAAGGGCTGCCACCCGGACGGCGGCAGTCGCCACCGGCCCCTCTTCGCCGAGCCCGCCACCCGCAGCGAGGGTGCGTCGCACCGGCCCCGCCCGGAACTCCTGCTGGGCTCCGTGGTCTACCGGGACCGCCGCTTCCAGGGCCACGACGCGGCGGTGCTCATGGAGGTCGTCGAGCACCTCGACCCCTCCCGGCTCCCCGCCATGGAGCAGGTCGTCTTCGGCGACGCCGCCCCCAGGGTCGTCCTGGTGACCACACCGAACGTCGAGTACAACCGCCACTACGAGGGGCTGGCCGAGGGGGAGTTCCGGCACGCCGACCACCGCTTCGAGTGGACCCGCGCCGAGTTCGCCGCCTGGGCCGACCGGGTCGCCGACGAACACGGCTACACCGTCCGCCACCTGCCGGTCGGCCCCGAACACCCCGAGACCGGCGCACCGACCCAGATGGGAGTCTTCACCAAGTGAACGAGTCGAACGACGAGGCCGCCCGCGAGCCCCGAGTGCTCGGCGTGCCCCGGATGGGGCTCGTCCTGCTGGTCGGGGTCTCCGGATCGGGCAAGTCCACCTTCGCCGCCCGGCACTTCCAGCCGACCCAGGTGATCGGCTCCGACTTCTGCCGGGGCATGGTCAGCGACGACGAGAACGACCAGAGCGCCACCGCCGACGCCTTCGCCCTCCTCGGCACCGTCGTGGACATCCGCCTGCGGCGCGGGCTGCTGACTGTGGTGGACGCCACCAACGTCCAGCGCAAGGCGCGCGACCAGCTCGTCCGTATCGCGAAGGACAACGACGTCCTCACGACGGCGATCGTCCTCGACGTGCCCGAGGTGGTGGCCCGCGAGCGCAACCGCGTCCGCCCCGACCGCGACTTCGGCGACCACGTGATCCGCCGTCAGCGCCGCGACCTCAAGGAGGGGCTCAAGCGGATGTCCCGCGAGGGCATCCGGAGGACGTACGTCCTCCAGGGGCAGGAGGAGATCGACTCCGTCCGCGTCGAGCTGGAGCGCCCCTGGCCGGAGCGGACCGAACTCACCGGCCCCTTCGACATCGTCGGGGACGTCCACGGCTGCCGTTCCGAACTGGAGAGCCTGCTGGGGGAACTCGGCTTCGAACTGCGCCGCGACGACCTGGGCCGACCGGTCGGCGCCCGGCACCCCGAGGGCCGCACGGCGGTGTTCGTCGGAGACCTCGTGGACCGGGGCCCCGACAGCCCCGGGGTCCTGCGCCTGGTCATGGGCATGGTCGCCGACGGCGACGCCCTCTGCGTGCCCGGGAACCACGAGAACAAGCTGGTCCGGTATCTGAGCACCGGCAAGGGCAGGCTCACCCACGGCCTGGCCGAGACCGTCGAGCAGCTGGGCCGCGAGAGCGAGGAGTTCCGCAAGGAGGTCCTGGAGTTCTGCGACGGCCTGGTCAGCCACCTGGTGCTGGACGGCGGCGACCTCGTGGTGGCGCACGCCGGTCTCAAGGAGGAGTACCACAACCGCGCCTCGGGACGGGTTCGCTCCTTCGCGCTGTACGGCGAGACCACCGGTGAGACCGACGAGTTCGGCCTTCCCGTCCGCCTGCCCTGGGCCCGCGACTACCGGGGCCGGGCCACAGTGGTCTACGGGCACGTCCCCACGCACAGGGCCGAGTGGATCAACCGCACTATCTGTCTGGACACCGGCTGCGTGTTCGGCGGCAGGCTCACCGCGCTGCGCTACCCCGAACGGGAGATCGTGGACGTGGACGCCGAGCGCACCTGGTACGAACCGGTCCGCCCCCTGGTGGAGACCCAGCCCCGGCCCGAGGAGCGCGGCACCGGTCAGGTCATCGACATCAACGACGTCGGAGTGGCCGACCACCACGCCGGACTCGTGGTCGAGACCGGGTACGGGACCGTGCGCGCCGACTCCGAGAGCGCCGTGGCCGCCCTGGAGGTGATGAGCCGGTTCTCCGTGGACCCCCGGTGGCTGCTGTACCTCCCGCCGACGATGGCCCCGGCGCCGACCGCCGCCGACCCCGGCCTGCTGGAACACCCAGACGAGGCCTTCGCCGCCTACCGGGGCTCCGGGGTGGGCGAGGTGGTCTGCCAGGAGAAGCACATGGGCTCGCGGGCGGTGGCCGTCCTTTGCCGTGACGAGGCCGCCGCCGCGCGCTGCTTCGTCCCGGGCGAACCGGGCACCGTGTACACGCGCACCGGTCGCCCCTTCTTCCGCGACCCCGAGGTCCAGGCGGAGGTGGTCGACCGACTGCGGCGGGCGGTGACCGACGCCGGGCTCTGGGACCGGCTCGGCACCGACTGGCTGGCCCTGGACGGCGAGATGCTGCCCTGGTCCGCCAAGGCGCACGCCCTCATCCGGGAGCAGTACGCCTCCGTGGGGGCGGCCGCCCGGGCCTCCCTGCCCGCGGCCTCCGCCGCGCTGGCGGCAGCGGCGGACCGGGGCGTGGACGTCGGCGGGCTCGCCGCGACCATCGCCCGGCGCACCGAACAGACCGAGGCGTTCAGCCAGGTCTACCGCCGCTACACCTGGGACACCGAGGGCGCGGACGGACTCCGCTTCGCCCCGTTCGCGCTCCTGGCCACCGAGGGCAGGGAGTACACCGAGGCCGACCACCTCTGGCACATGGGCGTGGCCGAGCAGCTCGCCGGGACCGGCGGGATGGTCCAGGCCACCCGCTACCGGGTGGTGGACACCACCGATCCGGCCTCCTGCTCGGCGGCGGCCGACTGGTGGCGCGAGATGGTCGACCAGGGCGGAGAGGGCATGGTGGTCAAGCCGCTGCTCGGAGCCCGGGCCAGGGGCCGCAAGGGGCTGGCCCTGCCGGGGCTGAAGGTGCGCGGCCCCGAGTACCTGCGGATCATCTACGGGGCCGACTACACCGACCCGGAGCGGATCGCGGTGCTCAAGGACCGCAGGCTCGGCCGCAAGAACGGACTGGCCATGCGCGAGCACAAGCTCGGCCTGGAGGCCCTGACCCGCCAGGCCGCCGGTGAGCCGCTGTGGCGGGTGCACGAACCGGTCTTCGCGGTGCTCGCACTGGAGACCGAGCCGGTCGACCCACGTCTGTAGCCGGACCGGACCAGTGGACGACGGCGGCCCGGACCTTGGAGGATCACACCGGGGTCCGGGCCGCCGCTTGTCGTGTGATCACAACAATCGGACACCGGGACGCCTTCATTTCATGTGCACTCCTTCAAGCGGACATCCGTGACCGCGATGATGTGGCCCCACGGATCCCCCCGATTCCCCCCAGAAACCGGAGCAGGCGTGTCCCCAACCCCCTCCAGAACCACGTTCCCTGCCTGTCGGAGAACCCTCGCCTCCGCCGCCGCACTGGCCGCCGCGGCACTGGGCGCGAGCCTCCTCGCCCCGCTGCCCGCCCTCGCCTCGGCCGACACCCCCGTGATCAGCGAGGTCTACGGCGGTGGCGGCAACAGCGGGGCGCAACTGCGCCACGACTTCGTCGAGCTGGGCAACCCCACCGCGGCCGACGTCGACCTCACCGGGTGGAGCGTGCAGTACCTGCCCGCGCGCCCCGGCCCGAACACCCGGGTCCAGGTGACGCCGCTCAGCGGCAGCGTCGCCACCGGCGAACACCACCTGGTCCGCCAGGCGGCCGGAACCGGCGGCACCACCGACCTCCCCACCCCCGACGACACCGGCAACACCAACATGTCGGCCTCCGCCGGGGCCGTGCTCCTGGTGGAGGGCACCGCCCCCGTCGAGTGCCGCACCGCCGCGACCTGCGCCGAGGACGGGTCGATCGTCGACGTCGTCGGCTACGGCGACGCCGTGGTCCACGCGGGGTCGCCCGCGCGCGGCACCGGCAACACCACCTCGGTGTCCCGCGACGGGGCCTTCACCCACTCCGGGAACAACTCCGCCGACTTCACCGTGGGCGAGCCGACCCCCACCAACGGCGCGGGCGAGACCGTCGAGGGCCCCGGAGGCGGTGAACCCGAGGAACCCGTCGAACCCGGCGAGCTGCGCATCCACGACGTCCAGGGCACCACCCGGACCTCCCCGTACGCGGGCGACCAGGTGATCGGACTGCCCGGTGTGGTCACCGCGGTCAACGCCTTCGGCAGCGGCCGCGGGTTCTGGTTCCAGGACACCGAGGGAGACGGCGACCCGCGTACCAGCGAGGCGCTGTTCGTCTTCACCGGCTCCACCACACCCGACGTGGCGGTCGGCGACGAGGTGCTGGCGGCCGGACAGGTCAGCGAGTACCGTCCCCAGACGGGCGCGCAGACCATCACCCAGCTGGAGAAGGCCCGGTGGACCACCCTCTCCCGGGGCAACGACCTCCCCGAGGCGGTGCTGCTCGACGCCGACGCCATCCCCCAGGACCACGCCCCGGACCACGGCGGCGACGTCACCGAGCTCGAACTCGAGCCCGACAAGTACGCCCTGGACTTCTGGGCCGCCCACGAACACATGACCGTCCGCGTGGAGGACGCCCCCGTCATCGCTGCCACCGACGGCTACGACGCCCTGTGGGTGACCACCCGCCCGGACGAGAACCGCACCCGCAACGGCGGCGTGCACTACGGCTCCTACGACGACCCCAACACCGGTCGTGTGAAGATCGAGTCTCTGCTCGACCGCGACGTGCGCCCCTTCCCGGAGGCGAACGTCGGCGACACCCTGGCGGGCGTCACCGAGGGCCCCGTCTACTACAGCCGGTTCGGCGGCTACCTGGTCCGCGCCACCACCCTGGGCGAGCACGTCCCCGGAGACCTGGAGCGCGTCCCGGTCCGCGACACCGCGCGGCACGAGATCAGCGTGGCCACCTACAACGTCGAGAACCTCGGCGGCGCGGACGACCAGGCCGACTTCGACGCCCTCGCCGAGGGCTTCGCGGCCTACCTGGGCGCACCGGACATCGTCGGACTGGAGGAGATCCAGGACAACAGCAGCGAGACCGACGACGGTGTCGTGGCCGCCGACGTCACGCTGGACCGCCTCGTCGACGCCATCGCTGCGGCGGGCGGACCCACCTACGAGTGGCGTGAGATCAGCCCCGAGGACAAGAAGGACGGGGGGGTCCCCGGCGGGAACATCCGCAACGCCTTCCTCTTCAACCCCACGCGGGTCCAGTTCGTGGACGCCGAGGGCGGCGACGCCACCACCCCGGTCGAGGTCGTGGAGGGGGAACGCGGCGTCGAGCTGTCCGTCTCCCCGGGCCGGATCGCGCCCCGGGACGAGGCGTGGAACTCCAGCCGCAAGCCGCTGGTCGGCCACTTCCGCGCGCTCAACCGCGACGTGTACGTGGTCACCAACCACTTCAACGCCAAGGGCGGCGACGAGTCCCTGCACGGCGTCAACCAGCCGCCTAGCCGGGTGACCGAGACCCAGCGCCACAAGCAGGCCACCCTGGTGCGAGAGTTCGCCGACGACCTCCTCGCCGCCGACCCGGAGGCCAACCTGGTGGTGATGGGCGACCTGAACGACTTCCAGTTCTCGACGACCCTGGACATCCTCACCGGCGACGGCGCGCTCACCAACCCCATGGTGGACCTGCTGGACGAGGACGAGGGCTACAACTACGTCTTCGACGGCAACTCGCAGGCGCTCGACCACATCCTGGTCAACGGCGCCCTGGCCGGACGGGTGGACTACGAGGTCGCCCGGATCAACTCCGAGTTCCACGACCAGGTCAGCGACCACGACCCG
Source organism: Nocardiopsis sp. SBT366 (assembly GCF_001083815.1). Taxonomy (NCBI): domain Bacteria; kingdom Bacillati; phylum Actinomycetota; class Actinomycetes; order Streptosporangiales; family Nocardiopsidaceae; genus Nocardiopsis; species Nocardiopsis sp. SBT366. The sequence goes on from NZ_LAVM01000083.1 coordinate 16,079, forward strand.
CAGGTCCTGCGGATCGACACCCGGCGCAGTACCTCGCCGGGCCGGCACTAGCGATCCCCGGATGTGAGTGACGGGGAGGGGCGGGCGCCGTACGCGGCGCCCGCCCCTCCTGTTGAGCGGACCTTCCTCAGGGCACGTCCCGGCGGGACAGCACGAACGCGGACAGCACCCACAGCGCCGCGGTCAGGGCCAGCGCTGAGAAGACGATGGCGACCACGGCGGCGGGGTCGGGGCCCGTCGTGTCGGAGACCGCGCTGTTTCCCACGAACAGCGCCGAGGTGAGCACGGAGTGCGGGACCGTGTGGGACAGGACGCCGCCCTGACCGCCGAGCAGGGCCCCCGTCCCGATCGCGCATCCCAGCAGCCCCAGGGCGACGGGCGGGGTGAACGAGCCGATCAGCATCGACAGCAGTGACTGCGCGGCCACGACCGGCAGGGCGGCCACCACGCCCAGCAGCGCCACGAGGGCGTACTCCCAGGGCAGGGTCCCTCCCAGCCCCAGCACGAGTGACCCGGTCATGGCCACCAGGAGCAGCATCACCACCTGCATCACCCCCACCACCAGGGTGAGGGACAGGATCTTGGCGCCCACGATCGCCGCAGGACGGACGGGGGCGGACATGAGCAGGTTCCAGTTGTTCCCCCTGTGCTCCATACGCCAGGAAGCCGAGGACAGAACCGCCACCCCCATCGCCATGAAGAACAGCCCGTGGAAGAGCACCGCCTGGGACCAGTAGGGACCCCACCCGGAGGACAGGGTTCCCTGGTTGCCGGCGTAGTTCAGCGTCCCGGCGGTGACGGCGAGCACCGGCAGCACCACCGAGACGACCCACAGGGCCGACCGGCGCAGTTTGGCGAGTTCGGCGACGATCACGCGGGACCTCCCTCGCCGCGGTCGAAGCGCCGACAGGCAGCCCAAAACAGGGCCGCGGACGCGCACAGGAAGAGAGCGAACGGCCAGCCGGCGGGCGCCGCCGCGACCAGGTGGTTCCCCTCCATCGCCAGCGGCGAGATCGCCGCGTAGTAACCCCAGGGCAGGAAGTAGGCCGCCTGGACGGGCATGAGCAGGGAGGTGACCGCGTAGAACGCGCCGAGCAGCCCCACCCCCAGCCCCACGAGCTGGTTGTCGACCCGGGCAGCGAGCCACAGGTGCAGGCACAGCACCGCCAGGTGCACCGACACCAGACAGAGCCCGTACCGGGCCCACAGGTCCAGGGGAGGGGCGGACCCGATCCCGGCGACCGCCCCGGCCGCGACGACCAGGACGCACTGGGCCGCCACCGTCACGGTCAGCGCGGCACCGACCACCACGGCCTTGGCCAGGCAGAGCAGTCCCGGGCCGAAACCGCTCACCCTGGCCAGGAGCCACCCCTGTCCCTGGTGTTCGATCTCCACCTGGCGGCCCGCGAGCACCGCCACCAGGATCGGCGAGGTCATCGCCGTGATCAGGACCTGGTTGAGCAACAGCTGCTCCCACGGCTGGGCGCCGGGATCGGTGAACCCGGCCCGCGTCGACTCCGATCCCAGGTTCATCGTGGTCAGGACGACGACGGCGACCACCATCACCAGGCACAGTGCCCACAGTCGAAGTCGGCGTGTCTTGCGCAGCTCCAGGCCCACGGCCGTGTGGATCACGAGAGGCCCTCGTGTCCGGTCAGGTCCATGAAGACCTCCTCCAGGGACCGGCGGACCCGGCGCACCCCGTGCACGGGGACGTCGTGGTGGACCAGGAACCGGACCAGGTCGGCGGTGCCGTCGTCTCCCAGCCCGGTCAGGCGCAGGCCCTCGGGCACCCGAGCGGCCGACAGGCCGAGCGCCAGGGCTCGCTCGGGCTCGGTGGTGTCCACGATCAGGTCCGGGGTGCTGCGATCGAACAGCTCGCTCCTGGTGCCCTGGAAGACCAGCCGCCCCCGGCCGAGGATCCCCAGGACGGACGCCATCCGGTCGACCTCGTCGAGCAGGTGGCTGGAGACCATGACGGTCACCCCTTCGTCGGCCAGCGACACCAGGAGGTCGCGGATCTCCTCGATCCCCGCCGGGTCCAGCCCGTTGGTGGGTTCGTCCAGGACGAGCAGCCTGGGCTCGCGGGCGAGCGCCATGGCGATCCCCAGCCGCTGCTTCATGCCGAGCGAGTAGGCGCGGACCTGCCGGTCCATGTGGTCGCCGAGCCGCACGGTCGCCACGGCGCGCTCCACCTGGCGGTCGGTGAGACCGACCATCCGGCGGACGATCGCCATGTTCTCGCGCCCCGTCAGGTGCCCGTAACCCGGAGGCGACTCGATCAGGGAACCGATCAGCGGCGCCACCTCGTGTCGGTTGCGGCGGTCGACCGGGCGCCCCAGGACGCTGATCCCGCCACGGCTGGGTCGTACCAGCGACAACAGCATCTTCATCGTGGTGGACTTGCCGGACCCGTTCGGTCCCAAAAACCCGTAGACACAGCCCTCGGGGACCCGCAGGTCCAGGGAGTCCACGACCGTACGCGATCCGTAGACCTTGGTCAGACCCTCGGTGGTGATGACATGACTCATGGAGCCTCCTTCCACCGAGGAGACTCCCTCCACGGGCCCGTGCGGCGCATCGGACCGCGGTACCGGAAACCGCCCCGTCCCACGGTAGGAGGCGGCGGGCCCACCGGGGCGGAACGGCCCCGCTCAGGCGCCCCGCAGCAGGTCCTCCCGGCCGACGAGCCCGGTCCGGAAGGCGAACAGCACCGCCTGGACCCGGTCCCGCGCGCCGGTCTTGGCCAGGATGCTGCCCACGTGCGTCTTGACCGTGGGCATGGACAGCACCAGGAGTTCGCAGATCTCCGTGTTCGTGTGCCCGCGCGCCACCGCCGTGAGGACCTCCCGCTCCCGGGGGGTCAGGGACTCCAGCGCCCGCAGGGAGGTTCGGGGGAGAGCCAGCGAGGGGCCCGGACGCCCGCCCAGCAGCGGGCGCACGTGCCCGATCAGCCGCCTCGTCGAACTCGCCGAGATCACGGAGTCGCCCCGGTGCACGGTGCGCAGCGCGGCCAACAGTTCCTCGGGGTCCGTGTTCTTGAGCAGGAATCCGGCGGCGCCCGCCTCGATCCCCTCGATCACGTACTCGTCGGTGTCGAAGGTGGTGAGTACGACGATCCGGCACGTCGCGCCCGCGTCCACCAGGGCCCGGGTGGCGGTCAGGCCGTCCGTCCCCGGCATCTGGACGTCCATGAGCAGCAGGTCCACCGGATCTGAGCGCTGCCGACCGACCGCCTCGGCCCCGTCAGCCGCCTCCCACCGCACGGTCATGTCGGGCTGGGAGTCGATGACCATCGCCACGCCCGCGGTGAAGAGCCGCTGGTCGTCCGCGAGCCCCACCCGGATCAAGCCTGCTCCCAGGGGACCACGGCCCGCATCCGCCACGTCCCGGACGCCGGGTCCACCCCCGCCTCCAAGCTGCCGCCGTGCAGTGCCACCCTCTCCCGCATCCCGACCAGCCCGTGCCCGTGGGGCCGTTCGCCGGGCCCGAGCGGAACGGTGCCGAGCGGGTTGGCCACGCTGACGGCGATCCTCCCCGGCGTCCGGACCAGGCCGACCCGTACGGCCACCGGCCCCGCGTGCTTGAGGACGTTGGCCAGCGACTCCTGCAGCAGGCGGTAGACCGTCAGCGAGACACTCGCGGGCGGGTCCTGCGCGTCGTCCCCCGGCCCGTCTCCCTCCCGGACCAGACGCACGCGCAGTCCCGCCTCCCGGTACTCCTCCACCAGTGGGACGAGCGCTTCGAGGCCGGGCGCGGGGCGGGGCGGGCGCGGGTCGTCCTCACGCAGTACCCCGAGGAGCCGGTGGACTTCACGGGAGGACTCGCGCCCCACCCGGCCGATCGTCGTCAATGCCGCCACCGCCCGTTCCGGTGCCGTGCTCGCCGCGTAGCGACCGCCGTCGGCCTGGGCGACGATGACGTTCAGCGAGTGCGCCAGGACGTCGTGCATCTCCCGGGCGATACGGGCGCGCTCGTCCAGCGCGGCCAGCCTCAGTTCCTGTTCGCGCTTGGTCTCCAGCAGGAGGGCGTGTTCCCTCAGACGGTCGACCTCCTCCCGGTTGTGCCGACGAACCGCACCGAGCAGCGCGAACATCAGCAGGGTCGTCCACCCGAACAGCAGGGACGTGACCCGAACGCCGAGATCCTCCGTGAAGACCGTGTGTGGAACGAACAGCACGGCGCCCGCCGTGCCCGTGAGCAGGGCCGCCAGGACGAGGCGGCGTCCGGCCGGGGCGAGCTCTGTCTGGGAGGTGTAGGAGGCGACCAGCACACAGACCACCGACAGGGTGGTGAACTGGCCCATCCACCACACCTGGAGGGCCAGCAGGACCGCCAGGACCGCCATCGAGGAGAGCGGTCGCGCGCGGCGTGCTCCCAACGCCGCGCAGCACCCCGCGGCCAGGGCCAGGTAGGCGGCGGTGTCGAAGGCCGAGGCGTTCGTGAACGGCCAGGTCGCGACCGTCAGGCCGAACCAGAGCAGGGCCCAGGACAGGTCCGTCGTGAGCGGGTGTTCACGGGCCCAGGACCTCAGGCGGCCCGGTGCCGGGCGCGGGGGCTGAAGGGGCATGGGGCCACACGCTACCCAGGCCCGGGCCCCGCGTCCTCATACCGGGGTACGAACCCGGGTGACGGATGGTGGCGTGGACAACCCGATCGGGGCCCGCGCGGCCCATATCCTGGGAGGGCCAGCACCGCCCATCCCAGGGAAGCGATGATGAACGTACTGCTCACCGGTGGCGCCGGGTACATCGGCACCCACACCGCGGTCGAACTCCTCCGGGCGGGGCACGGTGTCGTCGTCGTCGACTCCCTCGTCAACAGCCACGAGGAGGCCCTCCGGCGGGTCGAGCGGATCACCGGTCGCGAGGTCGCCTTCCACCGGGTCGACTGCACCGACGCCGAGGCGATGCGCGGCGTCTTCGAGCGGCACGACATCGACGCCGTCATCCACCTGGCCGGGTTCAAGGCCGTGGGCGAGTCGGTCGAGCAGCCCCTGCGCTACTACCGCAACAACCTCGACGCCCTGCTGACCCTCTGCGAGACAATGGACGCGGCCGGGGTGCGCGACCTCGTCCTCAGCTCCTCCGCCACCGTCTACGGCGACCCGCGGCGCGTACCCATCGTCGAGGACGCCGAGCTGTCGACCACCAACCCGTACGGCAACACCAAGCTGTTCGCCGAACGCATCCTGGACGACCTCGCCACCGCCGACCCGAGCTGGCGGATCATCTCCCTGCGCTACTTCAACCCGATCGGCGCCCACCCCAGCGGCCTGATCGGCGAGGACCCCCAGGGCGTCCCCAACAACCTCTTCCCCTACATCGCCCAGGTCGCCGCAGGACGCCGCGAGCGGCTGAGCGTGTACGGCGACGACTACGACACCCCGGACGGCACCGGGGTACGCGACTACCTGCACGTGGTGGACCTGGCCAACGGGCACCTGGCCGCGGTGGACCACCTCGCCGATACCCCCGGCCACCGCGTCTACAACCTCGGCACCGGACAGGGCACCTCGGTCATGGAGGGCCTGCACGCCTTCGAGCGCGCCACCGGATCAGCCCTGCCCTACACGGTCACCGGCCGTCGCCCCGGTGACATCGCCGTCTGCTACGCCGACCCCACGGCCGCCTCCCGGGACCTGGGCTGGAAGGCGGAGCTGACGGTGGACGACGCCTGCCGCGACGCCTGGCGCTGGCAGTCCGGGAACCCCGGAGGGTTCGCGGGCTGAGCCGCCCGGTACGGGTGCCGGGCGGCACACTCACCGGTGCGTCCCGACCACGGCCAACGCCCTAGACTGGACGGACATCCACATTTTTCTGCGGAAGGTCCTCCGTCGTGTCCGTTGGTGCTGACAGCACGTTCGACACCGTCCTCGTCGTCGACTTCGGTGCGCAGTACGCGCAGCTGATCGCCCGACGGGTCCGGGAATGCCACGTGCACAGCGAGATCGTGCCCTCGACCATGCCCGTCGAGGAGATGCTCGCCAAGAAACCCAAGGCCATCATCCTCTCCGGCGGCCCCTCCTCGGTGTACGCCGAGGGCGCCCCGAGCGTGGGCGCCGAGCTGTTCGAGACCGGGGTCGCGACCTTGGGTATCTGCTACGGCTTCCAGGCCATGACGCGCGCCCTGGGCGGGGTCGTGGACCGGACCGACCTGAGCGAGTTCGGCCGCACCGCGCTGACCGCCAGCTCCGACTCCGTGCTGTTCGAGGGCCTGCCCGAGGACCTGAGCGTGTGGATGTCGCACGGCGACTCCGTGGTCCAGGCCCCGTCCGGGTTCAAGAGCACCGCCAGCACCGCGGGCGCCCCCGTGGCCGCCTTCGAGGACACCGAGCGCCGCCTGTTCGGCGTCCAGTTCCACCCCGAGGTCATGCACACCGAGCACGGCCAGGACCTGCTGCGCCGCTTCCTCTACGAGGGCGCGGGCTGCCGCCCCACCTGGACGATGGTCAACATCGTCGAGGAGCAGCTGGAGCGCATCCGTGAGCAGATCGGCGACAAGCGCGTGATCTGCGCACTCAGCGGCGGCGTCGACTCCGCCGTGGCCGGTGCCCTGGTGCAGCGCGCCGTTGGCGACCAGCTCACCTGCGTGTTCGTGGACCACGGCCTGCTGCGCAAGGGTGAGGCCGACCAGGTCGAGAAGGACTTCGTCGCGATCACCGGCGCCAAGCTCAAGGTGGTCGACGCCGAGGAGCAGTTCCTGTCGGAGCTGGCCGGGGTCACCGACCCCGAGGAGAAGCGCAAGATCATCGGCCGCGAGTTCATCCGCGTCTTCGAGCAGGCGGCCCGTGAGGTCGTCGCCGAGAGCGGCGAGGACGACGCCGAGGTCGAGTTCCTCGTGCAGGGCACCCTGTACCCGGACGTCGTGGAGTCCGGCGGCGGCACCGGCACCGCGAACATCAAGTCGCACCACAACGTCGGCGGGCTGCCCGACGACCTCCAGTTCACCCTGGTGGAGCCGCTGCGCGAGCTGTTCAAGGACGAGGTCCGCAAGGTCGGCGAGGAGCTGGGCCTGCCGCCCGAGATGGTGTGGCGCCAGCCCTTCCCGGGCCCGGGCCTCGCCATCCGGATCATCGGCGAGGTGAACCGGGAGCGCCTGGAGATCCTGCGCGAGGCCGACGCGATCGCCCGCGAGGAGCTCTCCCGCGCCGGACTGGACCGCGACATCTGGCAGTGCCCCGTCGTGCTGCTCGCGGACGTCCGCTCCGTGGGTGTCCAGGGCGACGGCCGCACCTACGGCCACCCCGTCGTGCTCCGCCCGGTCAGCAGCGAGGACGCGATGACGGCCGACTGGTCGCGCGTGCCCTACGACGTGCTCGCCCGCATCTCCAACCGCATCACCAACGAGGTGCGCGAGATCAACCGGGTGACGCTGGACGTGACCAGCAAGCCCCCGGGCACCATCGAGTGGGAGTAGCCGCGCGGCGCTCCACCTGACGTGATCGGGCCCGGCACACACGGTGTGCCGGGCCCGATCGTCGTCTGCGGGGACGCGCGGAGTCAGTCCTGGCTGACGAACACGTTGATGGCGGTGTCCTCGGCGTCCTGGGCGTGGGTGAGGAGCAGTACGGAGGGTTCCTCGCCCGACCTCACGCTGAACACCAGCTCGCCGCTGGCCTCCGCGCCCGGGGAGACGGGCTCCCAGAGGGAACCCTTCTTCTCCTCGGAGGTGGGGGTGTCGGCGGTGATCCACCGGTTGTTGTCGGTGATCAGCCGCTGCTCGGCCGAGCTGAACACGATCTCGTCGCTCCCGAGGTTCTCCATGGCGAGGTCGGCCACGCAGTACACGCCGCCCTCGATGCTGGAGCGCCCCGGGATCGAGTCCAGGCAGCGGAGTTCGACGCTGTACCGGACCGTGCCGTCCTCGGACACCGCGTTGCCGTCGGTGTTGGTGGGCTCGGGCACGTCCGGGTCCATGTTGCCGAGGCCGTCGTCGGGCACGTCGGGTTCCTGGGCGGAGTCGTCCGGCCCCTGGTTGGCGGGCGGCGGAGTGCCCTGTTCGTCCGCGCCGTCGGGTCTGTTCAGGATCACCACGGCCACGATCACGAGCATCAGCACCAGGCCGATACCGGCGGCGAGCAGCCCCCAGAACAGGCCGCCCCTCCTGCCGGGCGCGGCGGGCTGGTGCGGTGGCGGCGGAACCGGCGGCACGTACGGCTGGGGACCCCGCTGCTGCTCGGCTGGCGGCGGCACCATGGGGATGGGGCCGCCGCCAGCCGAGCAGCAGCGT
>NZ_LAVM01000084.1:0-24241 GCF_001083815.1 Nocardiopsis sp. SBT366
CCCCGCCGAAGATCGTGTCGTGCCCTGTTGTGACGCCACCACCCCCCGTTCCGGTTCCGGTGTATCCGTTACCAAGTGTGGAGGGATGTTCCGTTCCCAGCTTGCCACGCTGGACGAAGACCGAGACCTGGGAGAGTCCGTCCGAGTAGACGGCGTGCACGACCCGCCGTTCCCCGTAGCGTTTGGAGCGGGTGTCGACCAGCCTGAGGTCCCAGGTGAGGTGTTCGGGCAGCGTCCAGCCCGCCTCACGCAGCTCACGCCGTTCCCCGCCGTCGAGGGCGTCGCCCCAGGGAGAGTCCCCGGGTGCCTCGTCCGGCCAGGCGCCCTCCCCCAGGCTGAGGTCGGTGAGGTGGCTGCTGAAGGCCTCCGCCCCGGAGCGGTCGTACACCGCGTGCCCCAGGAGGAGGTGGGTCTCGGTGTCCACCCAGAACCGACCGGCCACGGTGGAGTCAGCGCGCAGCGCCTCCACGAGATGGGCCGGTCGGCCGTCGAGGCGCTCCCGACCCGCGTCCACCACCTGGTAGGTGTCCTCGAGCACGACCAGCAGGCGTTCGTCGAGGGACTCCAGGGCGGACGAGGCCAGCACGACGAAGGCCGACTCCTCGTCCTCCTCCCCCAGCGGGGACATGGCCAGTCCGGAGCTCGGCCGGTTGACCACGTGAAGGTCCACCCCGTCCCGGTCCTCGCCCTCGGGCCCGCGCACCTCACGCACGCCGGTGTAGGCCACCCTGCCGTGAGCGTCGGAGGCGCGGTGCAGCACCGCCATGCCGTCGTCCTCACCCTCGGCCGGGACCGAGGTGGCGTCCGGGTGCACCGCACCGGTGAGCACGAGGGCGCACATCAGCGCGGCGGCGACGGAGGCGGGAGCGGAGTTCGGTCCGGAAGAGGGTCCGCCAGACCTCACCGGGTCGTTTCTGTCGAGGTCGAGGGCGGCTGCCCCTCGGCCGCGACGGGCAGGGGCTCGAACGGCGGCTGTTCCGCGGGCAGCGGCTCCACCACCGGTATCTGGCGGCTGGTCACGGCGTGCTCGACCGCGAAGTCGGCCAGGTGGGGCTCCACCACAGGGGTGTCCTCACCCTCACCGCCCGCGACGAACGCGCTCCCCAGGAGCGCCGTCGCCACCGCCAGCCCCGCGACCGCGTAGCGTCCGCCGGAGAAGTGCGGCAGCAGGCCGGAGAACCGGTCGCCGCCCCGGGGTTCGGGTCTGGGCGGGACGTACCGCTCCGGCTGGGTGCGCGGTTGGGTCCTCTGCTGGGCGGGCGACGCGGTCTCCGGAGCGGTGCGCGATCGCTCGCCCCGGTGCAGCGGTTCGCTCGGGTAGGCCGGTCGGCCCGCGCCCGCCATCAGGGGCCCGCCCGTGGGAAAGCCACCCAGGGGACGGGAGTGCCCCAGCGGGGGGCTGGACCCGAAAGGGCCGGTCGGCGGCGGGTCCAGGGGGCCGCGATCACCCCGATCACGTGATCCCGTGCCAGGGCCGCCGGGACGGCCCAGGCCCGGCTGGGACAACAGGCGCCCCATGAAGTCGATGTCGGGTTCGGGTTCGCCGAGCCCGGTGAGCCTGCGCTTGAGTCTGCGCATCATGTCGGCCTCGAAACGGCACGACTCGCACTTGGCCAGGTGGATGAGGGCGCGCTCGTGGTCGGCGGCGCCCAGCTCCCCGTCGATGAGCGCCGAGAGGCGCTCCCCGAGGTGGTCCATGCTCATTCCGCCTCCCCGTGCATCACGTTGGCAGTGGCGCCGTCGGACCCCTCGGTGCCCCCCTGGGCCCCGTTCGCGGCCGCCAGGGACCTGCGGTGCTCCAGGGCGCGGCGCAGCTGGGCGCGGCCCCGGTGGATCCGGCTGCGTACAGTGCCCAGCTTGACGTCGAGCGTGGCCGCGATCTCCTCGTAGGAGAGCCCCTCGATGTCACAGAGCACGACGGGGGCGCGGAACTCGGCAGGCAGGGCGTCCAGTGCGCTCTGGACGTCGGCGTCGAAGTGCCGGTCGTCGTATCGCTGCGCCGGTGAGGGCTCGCGGCCCTCCAGGCGCTCGTCGGCGTTGTCGGCCAGCCCCTCGAACCGGATGCGGGCCTTGCGCCGGGCCATGTCCAGGAAGAGGTTGGTGGTGATGCGGTGCAGCCACCCCTCGAAGGTGCCGGGGGTGTAGTTGGCGAGGGAGCGGAACACACGGATGAAGACCTCCTGGGTGAGGTCCTCGGCGTCGTGCTTGTTCCCGGTGAGGCGATAGGCCAGCCGGTAGACGCGCGGCGAGTGGACGCGCACGACCTCTTCCCAGCTCGGGGGTTCCCATGCCTCGAACTCGACGGCAGGGCCGGTCTCTGGCACCGCTGCTCCCTTCATCCCGCTGAGTCCACCACGCGAGGACAGGTAGGGGGTGTTCACTTCGTGGCGATCAACGTGCGTTCATCCCGATTCAACGCCGGAGGGAGCCGATTAAGTTCCCGCCGCCACACTCGGAGTTCCGGCCGGTTCAGGCTAGTCTTTTGCCCAGGGACATACCTGGCCGCGACCACCATTCTACGGTGGGTGACGATCCCCCGGTCAGAGCGCCTGGCCACGACATTCAGCAGTGCTTGGGAGGCCGTCATCAGCGCAGAAGAGAGCGTCGCCCGGACCGCGTGGGTCCGGACCGAGCAGGCTCGGTTCGAGGAGTCCGCCATGGGGGACGGACCTCTGGCGGACGCCTACGACGCGGGCGTGCGGGCCTCGGCCTCGCCCGTGGACGCGGCGACGGGGGCCGCGCTGCGGTTCCTCACCGCCGCCATCGGCGCCCGTTCGGTGGTGGAGATCGGCACGGGCTGCGGGACGTCGGGGATCTGGCTGCTGCGGGGTATGGCCCGGGAGGGCATCCTGACGACCGTGGACGTCAACGCCGCCTACCAGGACTACGCGCGCTCGGCCTTCTCCCGCTCGGGGTTCGGCGCGGGCCGGGCCCGACTGATCCGGGGGACGGCGCTGGACGTGCTGCCGCGGCTGACCGACGGCGGGTACGACATGGTGTCGGTCGACGCCGACCAGGCCTCCTACCCCGCGTACCTGGAGGAGGCGCTGCGGCTGTTGCGCCCGGGCGGGGTGCTGGTGTTCAACAACGTGCTGACGGCCCCCGCCGAGCCGGACAGCCCGCTGCGGGTCCCCGACCCCGGGGAGACCGCGGTGCGCGAGGTGATGCAGCGGATGCGCGAGGACGAGACGTTCATCCCCCTGCTGGTGCCGGTCGGCGAGGGACTGCTCGCCGCCATCCGCCCCTAGGGGCGGACCGTGGCAGGAGGGGCCTGGTCCGAGCGATCGGTCGTGCGCGCACGCGCGTCGGGCCCGGACGGAGGGTGTGTTCCGCCCGGGCCCGTGGCCGGTTCCGTACCGGCCGGGTCACTACCTGGCGGCGAGCCAGCGGAGCAGGGTGCGGGTGGCGAAGGCCGTGCCGCCCTTGGTGAGCAGGCCGCTCTCCTGCATGGACCGGCCCGGACCGGCGATGTCCAGGTGGGCCCAGGGCAGACCGCCGGTGAACTCGCGCAGGAACAGGGCGGCGTCGGTGGCCCCGGCCGGGCCGAAGTCACCGCCCCGGGTGCCGATGTTGGCCAGGTCCGCCACCCGGGAACCGGTGGTGGGAACGTAGTCCTCGGTGAGCGGCATCCGCCACAGCGGCTCGCCCGACTCACTGCCAGCGGCCTCGATCTGCGCGGCGACCGTGTCGTCGGTGCTGTACAGCGCCCCGATACCGGTGCCCAGCGCCAGCTTGGCGGCCCCGGTCAGGGTGGCGACGTCCACCAGCACGTCCGGCTCGAGGTTGGTGCTGGCGTAGCCCATGGCGTCGGCCAGGACCAGACGGCCCTCGGCGTCGGAGTTGAGCACCTCGACGGTCCGGCCGGTGTAGGTGGTCAGCACGTCGCCGATGCGGGTGGCGTCACCCGAGAAGGCGTTCTCCGCCAGGGCGAGCAGACCGGTGACCCGGACGCCCGCGCCCACGGACGCCAGCGCCGACAGGACGGCCAGCACGATTGCCGCGCCGCTCATGTCGGTCTTCATGAGCTTCATGTTGTCGTTGGGCTTGAGCGAGAGCCCGCCGGTGTCGAACGTGATGCCCTTGCCGACCAGCACCACGTGCTCGGTGGGGTTCTCCGGCGTGTAGGACAGCTGGACCAGCCGGGGCGGCCGGGAGGAGCCCTGGCCGACACCGAGGATGGCGCCGAACCCCTCGTCCCCCAGGTCCTTCTCGTCCCACACCCGCACCCCGAGCCCGGACCCGTCGGCCGTCTCGCGCGCACGGGTGGCCATCCACTCCGGGTCCTTGGTCAACGAGGGGGTGTTGATCAGGTCCCGGGCCAGGGCCGTCGCCGTGGCCAGGGTGGTGCCCAGGGCCAGGGGCCCGTCGAGGGCGGCGACGTCTCCGACCACGTCGATCACCGGCGCGGGGCGCTGGGACCTCGGGGGTTCGGCGGTCTTGTACGTGAAGGTGTAGGAGGCGAGCAGGGCACCCTCGGCGAAGGCCGTGGCGGCCTCGCCGTCGGCGCCGGGCCAGGCCAGGGCGACGCGCTCGTTGCCCCGTGCGGCCCGGGAGAGGGCGGCGCCGGCCTTCCGGAGGTCGGCGGGGCCACCCGATCCGACTCCGAGAAGGGCCAGGCGAACCAGGCCCCCGTCCCGGGACACCGGGAACTGGGAGAGCTCACCGGGCTTGCCGGTGAACGCGTAGTGCGCGAACAGGTCCGCGAGCGGCGAGGGAAGGACCTGTGTCAGTCCACCGTCGGTGACCCCTTCGACCGCCTCGGGGCCTTCCTCGCCCGCGAGTACGGGGAGGACCAGCAGGTCCGCGGTGGATTCGGCGAGGGTCCCCGGTACGGGGTGGATCTCCGTGGCGAATGGCACAGGCCGCTCACAATCGTTCACTCTGTGGGGAGGTTCACGCAGGTGGGAGTTGTGGAACCTCGGGGGTCATCAGGGCGTTCCGGCCCAGGTGGGGGACGATTCTTGTCCGGTCAGCCGACGACACCCCGAAGCGCGTCCCGGAGCTCCGTCGCCTCGTCCGGCGTGAGCTCCACGACCAGACGGCCGCCGCCCTCAAGCGGGACCCGCATGATGATGCCGCGACCCTCCTTGGTGACCTCCATCGGCCCGTCGCTGGTCCTCGGCTTCATCGCCGCCATGCCATTCCCCTTTCTAGGTGTTCCTCGCAGGTGGCCGGGGCCGACCCACAGCACCGACGCCGATCCGCAGGGACGTGTCCCGGCTCCGGAGCCGTCGGCCGGTTCCGTGTGACTCGCGCCCGTGTGGCTTGGGGGCGGGAATCACTCTTCGACCATTATCTCGGAGGTTGACCCCCGGGTGTGCGCCAGGCGACAGCCGGGGCACCTCCGTGAGTGCCCACCGGCGAGGAATCGTTGGTCAGTAAGGTTATATCGGTCTCGACCGAAACCCGCGCGGTGCGCGAGCGGCCGAGCCGCCTCCACGCCGGGCGTTCGGGGCCTCGGCGCGGGTCCGTCCGGACTCCGCCCGGACCCGTCAGTCCAGCAGGCCGGTGGAGAGCATCCGCGTCCCCTCCCGGGTGACGGAGGACCACTCGGCGTTGAGGCGGCCGCCCTCGGAGGCGGGCCAGAGGGTCAGCTCCGACTCGTCGACGCAGCGGTCGTCGGGGTCCGAGGTCTCGGTGTAGGCGTACACGAGCCGGTCGCCGTCCCGTGCCGACAGCTCCAGGGTTCCGGAGCAGGAGAAGGTGGTCCAGGCGGTGCTGCCGCGCTCGGCGCCCTCCTCGATCCTCACCTCGGCGTCCCACTCGGCGACGGGCCGTCCGTCCGTGTCGACCTGGCTCATACGCCCCGACCAGGCCCCCACGAACTCCTCGGGGTCGGACATGGTGGTGACGGTGTCCTCGCGGGCGCCGTCAAGGTGGGACCAGGCCACGAAGCCCCCGCCGCCAATCAGGAGGAGCGCGGCCAGGGTCACGGCCGTCCTGGCGAACTGGCGGCGGCGCCTGCCCGTGTGCCTGGTCGAACGGGGCGGCGGCCAGAGGGACATCTGGCGCACCGGGGTCGCGGAGTTCCCGGGTCCGTCCTCGGAGCCCGCCCGGAGTTCGGGTGCTGTGTCCATCCTCGCCATCCTCACGACGGTCCGCCCGCTCCGGCGGAGCAGGGGGTACGCATGTACAGCGACCGAGAATAGATCACCCGAACCCACCACATCCGACCAAGAACGACAAGACGGATGTGATGCACGGCATAGGCGGCCCGGGCGCGCCGGGGCCCCGCCGGGCGTCCAGGTGGGCTCAGCCTCGGTCGTCGCCTCGCCCGCCGACCGAGGCGTCGTCGGCCTCGGGTGCGGTTTCGGTCACTGAATCGGGGGAGGTTTCGGGGGTCGATGCGGGGGTGGAACCCGGGACGGACTCCGACGCGGGGTCCGAGGGCGCCTCGTCCACGCGGGTGTCCGTCACGCGTGTGTCGCTGGCGCGGGGGTCGCTCGCGGCCTCGGCCGTCTCGGCGGGCGCCGCGACGAGGGTCACCCTCTCGATCGGGTCCCTGTCCGTGTCCGTGTACCCGTCGAGTTCGTCCTGGCCCGGCAGGTAGGCGCCCGGACTCGGCCCGGTGCCCCGGGGAACGTAGGACGGGTCCAGACGGGCCAGCCGCCACTCCAGGTCCTCGATCCGCTCCTCACGCTCGCGGAGCGTGGAGGTGAGCCGCACCAGCAGTTCGTCGACCGCGCGCACGTGGTACCCCCACATGGACAGGGGGACGAGGAGACCGGCCAGGTCACGGGAGCCCACCGGGCGTCCCTCGGGCAGGTCCAGCGGGGGGAAGTCGGCCTCGAACCGGGCGAGCTGCCCGCCCTTGCCGAGCACGACGAAGACCACGCCCACGAGGACGGCGAGCGCGGCGGCGGCGACCAGGATCAAGATGAAGAAAGGCACGGGACCGATCGTGCCACACCGCCGTACCCCCCAGGGAACGTCGGGCATGGGAGACTCGGCGGGTGTCGAACGCACCCTTCCGAGTCCTGACTCCGCAGACCGCACCCGGCGCGGTGACGGGGGTCCCCGCAGCCCCCACCGGCGGCGCGGGCGGCGCCCCCTGGACGGTGGACGCCGGTCACCGGCCGTCCGCCGCCCGGGTCGCGGCGCTCATCGCGGAGGGGCACGCGGTCCTGGTCCACTGCACGCGACCGGACGGCGAGGAGCCACGCACGGACCTGCCACCGGCACCGCCCGGGATCGCGGGTGCGGTCCCGGTCGCGGCGGCCGAGGAGGTGGCCCTGGCGACCGTCTACGCCTGGGCGGGCGCACGCGTGTTCGTGACCGACCACCCGGAGCGGGTCCGGCAGGCCCTGGACATGGTCGCCTCGGTGCGCGGCGAGCGTCCACCCGCGGCGGTGCGCAGGGGTCTCGCCTGACCGGACCCCGGGAGCACCGGTCCGAGACCGGTCCGCGGTCGGAGGGAACCCGCCGCACCTGTGGCCCCGTCCTCAAGCTGGCCACCGCCCAGGGGATGCCCCCAGCGGGAAGCGGGGCGAGCCCCCGGAGCGCCCCGGCGCGGCGGTCTAGCTCGCGGGGCCCGCCTCACCGCGTTCGAACTTGTTCTCCAGGTACAGGTGCGCGTGCTGGACGATCCGCACGGCCTCGTCCGGGTCGTCGGTCACGTACAGGAGCTCCATGTCCTTGTCCCTGATCAGTCCGTGCTTGAGCAGGCTGTCCTCCACCCAGCCGCGCAGACCGCCCCAGAACTCCGTGCCGACCAGCACCACGGGGAACCGGGTGATCTTCTTGGTCTGGACGAGGGTGATCGCCTCGAACAGCTCGTCGAGCGTCCCGAACCCGCCGGGCAGCACCACGAAGGCCTGCGAGTACTTCACGAACATCGTCTTGCGGACGAAGAAGTACCGGAAGGTCATCCCCATGTCGATGTAGGGGTTGAGCGACTGCTCGAAGGGGAGCTCGATGCCCAGGCCCACGGAGAGCCCGCCCGCCCGCTGGGCGCCCTTGTTGGCCGCCTCCATCATGCCGGGGCCGCCGCCGGTGATCGTGGCGTACCCGGCCTGGGCGAGCTTGGCCCCGACCTCGACCCCGAGCTCGTAGAACTCGGTCCCGGGCTGGATCCGCGCCGAGCCGAAGACGCTCACGGCGGAGGGGAGTTCGGACAACAGGCCGAAGCCCTCCACGAACTCCGACTGGATGCGCAGCACGCGCCAGGGGTCGGTGTGCACCCAGTCGGCGGGGCCGCGCCTGTCGAGGAGCCTCTGGTCGGTGGTGGTGTCGGGGATCGCGCGGCCGCGGTAGGTGAGCGGTCCGGCACGCCTCACGTTCTCTTCTTCCGTCATGCCCGTAAAGCTATCCATCCGTGGCCAGCCCACACCCGAACGACGCGTGTCGGTCCGGTGACCGGTAGCGGACACGAGGCCGCCCACCAGTGCGGGAGCGCCTGGTGGGCGGCTTCGGGGCTTGTGGGGCGGAGGGGTCAGCGCCGGCCGGTGAGCCAGGCGACCATGCGCTCCTCGGCCTCGCGGATCTGCGGAACGCTGGCGTACTCGTCGCGCGTGTGGGCGAGCATCGGGTCGCCGGGGCCGTAGTTGACCGCGGGCACGCCGAGCTCGGAGAAGCGGGAGACGTCGGTCCAGCCCAGCTTGGCACGGGCCTGTCCCTCGCCGACGGCGGTGACGAAGGCCGCGGCCGAGGGGTCGTCCAGGCCGGGGCGGGCCGGGGCGGAGGAGTCGGTGACCGTCACGTCGAAGCCCGCGAACACCTCGCGCAGGTGGGCCTCGGCGTCCGCCGGGGAGCGGTCCGGGGCGTACCGGTAGTTCACCCGGACCACGCACTCGTCCGGGATGACGTTCCCGGCCACGCCGCCCTCGACGAACACCGCGTTCAGGCCCTCGTGGAAGGTCAGGCCCTCCACCTCGGGCTGGCGGGGGGTGTAGGCGCGCAGCACGTCCAGGATCGCGCCCGCCTTGTGGATGGCGTTCTCGCCCTTCCAGGAACGCGCGCTGTGCGCCCGCTTGCCGTAGGCGGCGACGTCGACGCGCATGGTGCCCTGGCAGCCGCCCTCGATGACCCCGTCAGTGGGCTCCATGAGGATCGCGAAGTCTCCGGCCAGCCACTCCGGGTGGTTCCGGCTGAGTCGGAGGAGGCCGTTGCGGACGGCGTCAACCTCCTCGTTGTCGTAGAAGACGTAGGTGACGTCGTGGACCGGCTCGGTAACCAGCGCGGCCAGCTTGAGCTGGACGGCCACACCGGACTTCATGTCGGTGGTGCCGCAGCCGTAGAGGCGGTCGCCGTCCACGTGCGAGGGGACGTTGTCCACGATCGGCACGGTGTCGAGGTGCCCGGCGACCACGACGCGGCGGTCCCGGCCCAGGTCAGTGCGGGCCACGACGGCGTCGCCGTCCCGGGTCACGGTGAGGTGGGCCAGGGCGGACAGGGCGTTCTCGACCGCGTCGGCGAGGACCCTCTCGTCCCCGCTCTCGGAACGGATGTCCACGAGGGCGGCGGTCAGGTCCGCCACGTCCGAGGTCAGGTCCAGCATGGTGTCGCCCCGTTTCGGTGAGGTGAGTGGGTGGGTCGCGCGCATGGCCACCCTAGAACAACGGCGGGGCGCCCTCCCCGGAAGGGAGGACGCCCCGAACGTCGGTGCGCGGGCGCGGGGACGCGTGCCCCGGCGCGGGCTCCTAGGCGTTGACGCCGTGCTCGCGCAGGAGGTCGTTCAGGGCGAGCTTGTCGTGCTCCTGGCCCTCCTCCAGACGCTTGAGCACCAGCAGGACCGGCATGCCGAACTCGCCGCCGGGGAAGCTCTTGGTCCGGCTGGAGGTGACGCACACCGACCAGGCCGGGGCCTCGCCCCGGGCCAGTTCCTCGCCCGTCTCGGCGTCGAAGACGCGCGTGGAGGAGGTGAGGATGGTGCCCGCTCCGAGCTTGGCGCCCTTGCGCACGCGGGCGCCCTCGACGACCATGCTGCGCGAGCCCAGGAAGGCGTCGTCCTCGATGATCACCGGGGAGGCCTGCGGGGGCTCCAGGACGCCGCCGACGCCCACGCCGCCGGAGAGGTGGACGTTCTCACCGATCTGCGCGCAGGAGCCGACCGTGGCCCAGGTGTCGACCATGGTGCCGGAGCCGACGTAGGCGCCGATGTTGGTGAACGACGGCATGAGCACGACGCCGGGGGCGAGGAAGGAACCCCAGCGGGCGATCGCGCCCGCGACGACGCGGACACCGTCGAAGCGGGTCTTCAGCGGCATGCGGTCGTGGTGGTAGAAGTCGCCGACGTGCGACTCCTTCATGTCCAGGACCTTGAAGCCGAGGAGGATGGAGCGCTTGGCGCGCTCGTCGACGACCACGTCGTCCGTGGCGGGGTCGACGAAGGCCACGCGGGCCTTGCCCTCGTCGATCAGGTCGATGGCGCCGGTGATGACGCGGCGCGCCTCGGAGTGGTCGGGGGTCAGTTCGGAGCGCCGCTCCCAGAGTTCGTCGATCTGGTCGGGCAGCGGACTGGTGTACGAGCTGGTCATGTGAACCCACGTTAGCCGCTCGTCCGGGGTGGGTGGTCTGCGCCCCGCCCGCTCGGGATGAGCCCTTGGCCACTCGTCCCACGGCCCCCGGGCGGACTGGTCGGGTGAGCGGCGCGGGAGGAGCGGGCCGGGGGCCGCGAGAACGGAACACATGTCCCGCGAGAGTTCCCGTGGACTGTTCCCGGTGCCGACTACAATTTCGCCGAGGCCCGTCCGGGGCCCGCCTCCGACAGGTGCCCGGCGCGCCCAGCACACCGCCTCGGCCCTTCCCTCGGGTCCGCGACCGGTGGGCTCCACCCGTCGCCGACCCTTGGTTCGCCCGTGCCCAGTAAACGCAGGACGTTCTCCGCGTTCGCCAAGATCCTCCTCATCCTCACCTTCGTCTGCGGACTGTTCGTGGCCGGGGGCTACTACGTGATGACCAACTTCGAGCCGCTGGACACGCGTGAACGGCCCGAGCCGGGATGCCGTCTGGCACTCGCCGAGGGACGCTACGACATGGAGATCACCCAGGCCATGAACGCGGCGACCGTGGGCGGCGTGGCCTTCAGCCGTGACCTGCCCGAGGAGGCGGTCACGGTGGCGTTCGCGACGGTGTGGCAGGAGTCCACGTTCTACAACGTGGAGTACGGGGACCGGGACTCACTGGGCCTGTTCCAGCAGCGGCCGTCACAGGAGTGGGGCGACCCGGAGGAGATCCTGGACCCGGTGTTCTCGAGCCAGTCGTTCTACGACGAGCTGGTGGAGGTGAACGGGTGGGAGGACCTGCCCGTCTACGAGGCCGCCCAGCGGGTGCAGCGCAGCGCGCACGGGTTCGCCTACGACCAGCACGAGGACCTGTCCGCGGACATGGCCGATTCCCTCACCGGAGCCCTTGGGGCCACGGTGACCTGCTGGTTCGACGAGGAGACCCTGGACTCGATGCGGGCGGGGGACGCCGACGTCGCCGCGGCCGAGGACGAGATGGCCCGGGTGTTCGGTACCGACCCGGCGGAGCTCCCCGTTCCGGAGGGCGGCGAGGGGCAGACCGGTGACCTGGGGTGGGCGATGTCCCTGTGGGCCGTCGTGCACGCCGAGGAGTACGGGATCACGTCGGTGTCGTACGGGGACCAGCGGTGGCGGGCCTCGGACGGCATGGACGGTGCGCAGGACTGGACGGAGATCGAGGACGCGAGCCAAGACACGGGCGGCCGTGTCGTCCTGAGGTAGGAGGGCCGGTGCGGAGCGGTCCCGTGGGAGGCACGGGCCCGGTCCGAGCCCATCCGGCCTGCTCGAAACGGCCACGCGAGGGCACTCGATCGGCGCGCGGTACGCCGGTCCCGGCCCGGTCGGACAACTGCCGCGAGGGCACTGGGCGAGCGCGGTACACCGGTCCCCGAGCCACTCCAAGCCCAACCGCTCTCGTTGAACGGCGACCGCGAAGACACCGGGTGGTCCTGCGGTACCGGTCGTGACCCGACACGGACTCGACGCGGCGGTGTGGTCCGGGGCGGTCGCCTCCGGACCACACCGCCGACGCTCACTCGGCCAGACGCTTGGCCGCCGCCTCCACCCGCTCGTCGGTGGCGGTGAAGGCCACCCGGACGTGGCGCTCGCCGGTCGGCCCGTAGAAGGCACCGGGCGCCACCAGCACGCCGCGATCGGCCAGCGTCCGGACCGCGCCCCAGGAGTCGTGGTCGGGGTGGCTGGCCCACAGGTACAGACCCGCGTTCGAGTGCTCGACGCTCCACCCGGCGTCCTCGAAGGCCGCGCGGAGGCGCGTGCGGCGGGCCCGGTAGCGCTCCTTCTGCTCGGCGGCGTGCGCGTCGTCGTCCAGGGCCGCCCTCATGGCCGCCTGCACCGGGGCGGGGACGATCATGCCCGCGTGCTTGCGCACGGAGAGGAGTTCGGCGACCAGGTCGGGGTCGCCCGCGACGAAGGCGCCGCGGTACCCCGCGAGGTTGGAGCGCTTGGACAGCGAGTGGACCGCGAGGAGGTTCTCGTGGGAGCCGCCGCACACGTCCGGGTGCAGGATCGAGACCGGCTCGGCGTCCCAGCCGAGGTCCAGGTAGCACTCATCGGAGGCGACGATCGTGCCCCGCTCGCGAGCCCACTCGACCACCTTGCGCAGGTGGTCGGCGCCGAGAACGCGACCGGTGGGGTTGGCGGGCGAATTGACCCACAGCAGCTTGACCTCGGCCGGGCCGAGGGCGGTGAGGCTGTCCGAGGCGACCGGGGTGGCCCCGGCGATGCGCACACCCGCGTCGTAGGTCGGGTACGCCAGCTCGGGGAGGACGACCGTGTCACCGGAGCCCAGGCCGAGCAACGTGGGCAGCCAGGCCACCAGTTCCTTGGAGCCGACCGTGGGCAGGACCGCGCCGTCGGCGACCCGCACGTCGTGGCGGCGCTCCAACCAGCCCTGGATGGACGCGCGCAGCTCGGGCGTGCCCCAGGTCAGCGGGTAGCCGGGCGAGTCGGAGGCGTCGGCGAGGGCCGCGCGCAGGTTCGCGGGCACCGGGTCCACGGGAGTGCCGACCGAGAGGTCGACGATCCCGTCCGGGTGGGCGGCGGCCGTTCTCTTGTACGGCGTCAGCCGGTCCCACGGGAAGGTCGGAAGCCGATCGGTCACCGGTCGACGTTCACCCATCGGTGCACTCTCCATTCGGTTCTCGGGCCGTTCAGGTCTCGGTCGGGCCCCACACAACAGCGTCGCGCCGACCCCGGGTGGGGTCGGCGCGACACGTCACGTCGGCCACGCGACCTCTGCGCCAAGGGGTCGCGCGCGGCTCACTCGGCCTGCGGCGGCAGCTTGGCGACGATCGGGTGGTCGCGGTCGATCTTGCCGACCTTGGAGGCGCCGCCCGGGGAGCCCAGGTCGTCGAAGAAGTCGACGTTGGCCTTGTAGAACTCGGACCACTGCTCGGGCAGGTCGTCCTCGTAGTAGATGGCCTCCACCGGGCAGACCGGCTCGCACGCGCCGCAGTCCACACACTCGTCCGGGTGGATGTAGAGCATGCGGTCACCCTCGTAGATGCAGTCCACGGGGCACTCGTCAATGCACGCCTTGTCCAGCACATCAACACAGGGCTGCGCGATGACGTAGGTCACGTCGTACTCCTTGTCTCACCCCCGCTAACCCGCGGGGAGGCGGGGACCTTCAGAGGACACCGGCTCCGGTTCCGACGTGCGGGCGTCGGCCGTGGTCCGGGCTCTGTAAAGCGATTGGCACAGATGTCGTACTCCTAGTATGGCGTCGGAGAGCACCCATCGCACACTCGGGGGGTTGGAAACCTTGCACTTGGGCGGACGGCTCGTACACAGGATCACGCCGGAGGACCTGGGCTCCAGGGTCTCCGTGCGAATCACCCGCGCCGAGGGAGGCTTCACCGATATCGTCGGCGTGGTGGAGTCATGGACCGACGGCGTGCTCACGCTGCGCAGGAGGGACGACTCGACGGTGGAGGTCGCCGAGACCGACGTCGTCGCGAGCCGCGTCGTTCCCCCGGTGCCCCCGCGTCGGCCGCGGCCGAGGCCCCAGGCGCCCACAAGCTGGAATTCTTCGGACTTTCCGGGGTAGGACAGGCTCAGCCCGGCACGGCGAACCCCCAACCGTGACCCCGGGCGGACAACGAAGCACCGAACCCGGCCGTCCCACCCCCTGACGGACCGGGCACGAGGTACGCGGGGAGGTGGCGCCCATCATGCGGGAGGCAGTCGCGTCCGCACTCGCCGAGCTGGCCCGGCGGGACGAGCGGGCAGCCGACCTGGCACGACTGGCTCTGGACACGCTCGCCCCCGACCAGGAGATCCAACGGCTCAACCAGCACACGGTGCAGCGTTTCTGCTGGTACGAGCTGCCCATCCGCTTCCAGGACTCCGCGGACGACCGACTGTTCGCGGTGCGTTCCCTGAGCCACCTCTTCCAGCTCCTGAAGCTGAACCGGTACGCGGACGTGTGCCGGGCCTCCGAGACCGCCACCCTCCTGACGCTGTACGACGCCGACCACACGGCGGGGCTGGCCATGTACGAGCGGCTCATGTGGGAGTCCGGGGTGGAGCCGCCCGACCTGCCCGAACTCACCTGGGGCACCAGTGTGGGCGACGTGGAGATGCACGCCCGCCGGGAGACCGCCGCCGCCCTCGAACTCGCGATCACCCTGGGCGACATCCGCCCCGGCAAGAGCGGCTGGCGACCCGCCCAGGAGCGGTTCGCGCGGTCCTTCCTCACCCAGCCCGACCACCGGGGGCTCAGCCACCTGGACCGGGTCCGCGAGGAGCGGGTCCGGGCGTGGATCTCCTCATCGGCACACCCGCACCGACAGCGGCTGTGGCCGCTGGTGGGCCAGATCATCGCGGGGGCGGACGTCCCTCGCGGTTCGACGGCCGCGATGGCGCCGCTGCAACGGATGCTGGACCTGGCCTCGGAGGGGATCGCGCTCACGCAGATCGGGTACATCTCCCCGGGCGTGGTGCGGCAGCTGTGTGAGGACTTCGGTTGGTCCACCACCCCCGAACCGCCGCGCAGCGAGACCGACGCCACCCAGATCATCGCCCTGCACCAGGTGCTGCGCACGATGCGCGCTGTGCGCCGGTCCGGGCGCCGGCTCGAACTCACCCGGCGCGGCCAGCAGCTGCGCGAGGACCCCGAGGCGTTGTGGCAGGCCGCCACGGAGACGCTGTGTCGGACCGGCGGCATCCAGCAGGCCGCCGCCGAGACCCTGCTCGGCATGCTTCTGGGCCGTTCACCCCAGGGTCTGGGATCGCACGCCAGGCCAGGCATCTCGGACGCGGAGGCGGCCGAGCGAACCCTGACCGAGTCCGGGTGGCGCCCGGTCGACCCTCCGCTGGCCGCCGGACGGCACGCCGCCGCCCACCGCCGCGCCGCCGAGACCGCCTCGGACCGGGTGCGCGCCATGGTGATGGCGGTGGGTTGGCTGCTGGAGGCGCTCGGGCTGGTCACCGGGGACGACAGCGACGGCCGCCGGGAGCTCACCCCCGCGGGGCGGGCGTTCGCGGTGGCCTCCCTGCACAGGTCGGCGGTGGCGCCCCGAGCGGTGGTCTGAGGCGGCACCCCGTCGGACGCCGTCAGCGGCCGCCCCTCAGGGCGAGGTCAGGGCGGGGCAGTGATCGGTGAGGCACCCGCTGCGAGGAGGTGCGCGCCAGGGCCTAATCTGGAGCGCGAACCACCCGCGACCAGCAGGAGCATCATGCCCACGCCCGAGCCGCCGCAGTCGACGGACCCCGACGCCGTGAACGTCCCCGACAGCGAGGCGGACCACGGCGAGCGGACGCGCGCCGCCGACCCGTGGAACCAGATGCCCGACGACGCCCTGAACGCCTCCGGGGTCGGCGCCGACCGCTCGGACGGCGCGGACGAGGGTGCGGACGACGCGGTCTCCGACCACGGTCGTGAGGGCGCCGGGGAGGGGGCTGTCAAGGGCGTCGAGGGCGTCGAGGGCACCGGAGTGAAGGAGGCCGCCCCCGAGCGGCCGCAGAGCTGGGCTGACTTCCTGCCGAGCCCGGTGTTCCTGCTTGTCCTCGGCCTGGCCGGATTCGCGGGCTGGCTGTCCTGGACCCACGCCGAGTTGGACTGGGCCGACGAGGGGACGTCGGTCACCCCGCTCCTCCCGCCGCTGATGATCCTGCTCGGGTGGATCGTGTCGGTGGCCGTCCACGAGTTCGCGCACGCCCTGGCCGCCTACCTCGCCGGGGACCGCTCACTGCGCGGCAGCGCCTACCTGCGGTTCAACCCCTTCGCCTACCGGGAGGCCTTCGGCGGCCTGGTGCTGCCGGTGGTGTACCTGGGGCTGGGCGGGTTCGGCCTGAACGGGCCGCCCACCTACGTGGACTGGGAGCGCGTGCCGAGTCGGGGCCGCCGGGTCATGGTGGCGCTGGCCGGTCCGCTCGCCAGCCTGGTGCTGTCGGCCCTGCTGGCCCTGACCGTCTCACTCCTGGTCCCGGTCGGCCAGGACACCACCAACTGGGCGATCTCCTCGATCGCCTTCCTGTCCCTGGCCAACCTCACCAGCGCGGTGGTGAACCTGCTGCCGGTCCCCGGGTTGGACGGGTACCACGTCCTGGCCGCCTTCAGGGGCGCCCGCTGGACGGAGTTCGTCCGGTTCAACGGGCTGTTCTGCTCGATCGCGGTGTTCGCCGTCCTGTGGCTGCCGGTGGTGCGGGACGTGTTCGAGAAGTCGGCCTACGCGCTCTTCGACCTGCTCCTGCCCAATCCGACCATCCCGGGGATGATGTTCCACGGGAAGCTGCTGCTCCAGTTCTGGGCGTAGGCCCGCACGGCGCTACGCCGAAGGGGTGACCACGGGGGTGGGGCGCGGCGGCAGGACGAAGCTGCGCATCACCCCGACGGCCAGGGCGATCATCGAGCCGAACAGGAAGACGTAGTTGACCAGCTTCGCGGAGAACACGATGTTCCCGCCGGTCAGGTAGCCGAGCATGACCAGCATGACCGCGACGTAGCCGACCGCGAAGCCCACGGCGCCGGACTGGCGGCGGCTCCCCCACCCGGCCAGGCGGCACAGCGCGTACAGCGCCACCAGGAAGGCGACCACCGCGGCCACGCCCCCGACCTGCTGGGAGAGGCCGAGGTCCCAGAAGTGGGAGACCCAGCCCATCGCGAAGCCGGAGAGCACCCCCACGGCCAGGCCCGCGACGAGCAGGACCGCGAACGAGAGCACGGTCACCGCCGACGACAGGAACGGGGGCGGGCCGCCCCGCGGTGCCGGGGACGTCTCGGGGTTCTCGGGAGTCTCAGGAGTGGTCACGGAAAACGAGGGTAGGTGCTCCCGGGCGGGAAGGTGGCACGATCCCCGGTACTGCGCCGCCTCACAGTCCGGCGAACAGGTCCGTCTCGTAGCCGTCCGCACCGGCCCTGGGGGGCGGTCCCATCAGCAGGGTGAAGTGCTCGA
Source organism: Nocardiopsis sp. SBT366 (assembly GCF_001083815.1). NCBI lineage: Bacteria > Bacillati > Actinomycetota > Actinomycetes > Streptosporangiales > Nocardiopsidaceae > Nocardiopsis > Nocardiopsis sp. SBT366. The sequence continues at coordinate 17,381 of NZ_LAVM01000084.1, forward strand.
CGGCGTCGATCTCCTGGGCGATGTCGTTGGACAGCGCGAACCGTTCCCCGTCCACCGTGATCTGGGTGGCGTGCGCCCGCATCGCCAGGGCCTTGGCCGCCCAGTGGTCGGAGGCGTCGATCCGTGTGGTGACGAGCGCGTCGGGAGTGCCCCGGGCGATGTCCGACACCTGCTTGGGCGGGGTGAACGGTCCCGCCTCCTCGTTGAGCCGCGCGATGGACGCCTCGATACGGGACACCGGCTGGGCGATCGCGTACAGCTTGCCGACCTGCCACGGAGTGCCGGGCATGGCCCGCTCGTTGGCCTTGGCGCAGGCTCGCCGGGTGACCCGGTGGGCCTGGACGTGGTCCGGGTGACCGTAGCCGCCGTGTTCGTCGTAGCTGACCAGCACGTGCGGGCGGACCTCGCGGATGACCTCGGCCAGACGGCGGGCCGCCTCCTCGACGTCGGCGCCCCAGAAGGCCTTCGGGTGGTCGTTGGTGGGGCCGCCCATCATCCCGGAGTCCCGGTAGTGGCCGGGGCCTCCGAGGAACCGGTGGTCGCGCACGCCCAGGGCCAGGCAGGCCCTGTCGAGCTCCCCGATCCGGTACTCGCCCAGGGTGTCCTCGCGGTCCGCGGTCAGGTGGGCCAGACCGGCGGGGATGACCTCGCCCTCCTCGCCCAGGGTGCAGGTCACCAGGGTGACCCCGGCCCCCTCGGCCGCGTACTTCGCCAGCGTGGCACCGGTGACGATGCTCTCGTCGTCCGGATGCGCGTGCACCATCATCAGTCGCCTGTCCATCACGCAGCGAACAATACCGGGCGGATGCGCGCTTCTCCTCCCAAACGCCACCATGGGGCAGACAGGTGGCGGACCTCGCACGACGGGCGCGGGTCCGGGAACGACCGGGCCGTGCCATGGGACACAATCGGCGTATGAGTTTTCCTCGCCAACAGGCCAGAACCCAGCGCTTCACGATCGGGGTCCCGCGCGCGTTCCAGATCTCTCCGGACGGGGAACGCGTCACCTTCCTGCGCGGACGTGACGGCACCGACCGGGCGACCTGCCTGTGGTCGTACTCAGTGGAGACCGGGACCGTGTCGCTGCTCGCCGACCCCCGGGACCTCGGCGCCGACGACGAGAACCTCCCCCCGGAGGAGCGGGCCCGCCGCGAGCGGATGCGCGAGCACGGCGGCGGCATCGTGTCGTACACGGTGGACGACGCCTTCACCCGCGCGGTGTTCACGCTGTCCGGACGGGTGTTCTACGTCGACCTCGTCGGGGACGACGGCGCCCCGCGAGAGCTCCCGGTGGCCAGCCCTGCCGTCGACCCCCGGATCGCCCCCGCGGGTGACCGGGTGGCCTACGTGCACCAGGGCGCGGTCCGCGTGGTCGACATCGCCGACGACGGCGACCCGGACCGGGACCGCGTCCTCGTGGAGCCGGACGGCGAGCACGTCACCTGGGGTCTGGCCGACCTGGTCTCCGCCGAGGAGATGAGCCGGGTGCGCGGCTTCTGGTGGTCCCCGGACGGGCACTCGCTGGCGGTCAGCCGGGTGGACGAGGCCGAGGTGAACCGCTGGTTCGTCGGCGACCCGAACCAGCCCGGTCAGGAGCCGCAGCCGCTGCGGTACCCGGCGGCCGGAACCGCCAACCCGGACGTGCGGCTGGCGGTGCTCGCCGTGCCGTCCGCGACCGCGTACCGGCGCGAAGGGCTCCCCGAGCCCACGCCGATCGAGTGGGACCGTGAGGCGCTGCCGTACCTGCCCACCGTGGGGTGGACCACCGGGCCGGACGGCAACCCCGTGCTGGTGTTCACCGCGCAGAGCCGCGACCAGCGCACCCTCACCCTGTTCAGCTCCGACCCCGCCACCGGTCTGGTCTCGGCCGTCCGTACCGAGAGCGACGACGTGTGGGTGGAGATCATGCCGGGGGTGCCCGCGTTCACCGCGTCGGGTGAGCTGGTGTGGATCGGCCGCGACGGCACCCGGGGCGAGCGCCGGGTGTACGTGGGCGAGGGCGCGGTCAGCGCCGAGGGCGTGTACGTGCGCGGCGTGGTGGACGTGGACGGCGACCGCGTGCTGTTCACCGGTTCCCCCGCCGGGCGTCCCGGCGACGTGTCGCTGTGGCTGGCCGACACCCGGCTGGGCACGTGCGCCCCGCTGGAACTGCCGGGAGGTTCCGACGACGGGCACGGCGGAGTGCGCTCCGGCAGGCTGCGGGGCGACACCCTCGTGGTGCAGCACCGTTCGATGGACTTCACCGGGGTGCGGACCCTGGTGGTACGCGACGCCAGCCGCGAGACCCGCCGCGCCCACGGTGAGATCGAGAGCCTCGCCGAGATCCCCGACCTGCCGGACGTGCGCGTGCACACCTGGCTGGCCGGGGAGCGCGGAATCCCCACCGCGCTGGTCCTGCCGTCCTGGTACCGCGAGGGCGAGGACCCGCTGCCGGTGCTGGTCGCCCCGTACGGTGGCCCGCACGCCCAGCGGGTGCTCAACGCGCGCGGCGCGTTCCTGGCCTCGCAGTGGTTCGCGGAGCAGGGCTTCGCCGTCCTCATCGCGGACGGTCGCGGCACCCCGGGGTTGGGGCTGGACTACGAGCAGGCGGTCCACCACGATCTCGCCGAGCCGGTCCTGGAGGACCAGGTGACGGCCCTGGCGGAGGCCGCTGAGCGGTTCGACTGCCTGGACACGAGCCGGGTGGGCATCCACGGGTGGTCGTTCGGCGGATACCTGGCGGCGCTGGCCGTGCTGCGCCGCCCGGACGTGTTCCACGCGGCCGTGGCGGGCGCCCCGGTGATCGACTGGGCCCTGTACGACACGCACTACACCGAGCGCTATCTGGGAACCCCGCACGAGCAGGCGGAGGTGTACGAGAGGACGTCCCTGATGGCGGACGCGGCCAAGCTGGAGCGACCGCTGATGCTGATCCACGGGCTGATCGACGACAACGTGGTGTTCGCGCACACGCAGCGGATGTCCGAGGCGCTGCTGGCCGCGGGCCGACCCCACACGGTGCTGCCGCTCGCGGGCGTGACCCACAGCCCGGCGGACCCGGTGACGGCGGAGAACCTGCTGCTGTTGCAGGTGGACTTCCTGAAGCAGAACCTGAAGGGCGCGTAGGCCCGGGTCACGGCCCCGGCCTCGTCCTCCCCGAGCGAGGAGGACGAGGCCGGGGCCGCGGCGTCCACCGGGGCCGTCAGTAGGCGGGTGCGGGCGTGGGCAGGACCTCGGACTCGTCGGGGACATCGATCGTCACGGGCTCGTCGTAGCTGATGGCGACGACTTCCCACCCCTCCGCGCCCTCGAAGGTGTCCGTGCCGTCGACACTGATCTCACGGTAGTGCTCGAACCGTTGGAATCGTCCGTCCTCACCGATCCACAGGTCGAACACGTACTCACGGATGCCGGGGGCGTCGTCCTCGGCATCCGTGTAGGGGCTCCATCGCAGGAAGGTGCCCGAGTAGTAGTGGGCCGCTCCGTGCGCGGGCTCGGTGTCGAAGTGGTCCCTGCTCCAGGCGGCGTCCGGCTGGACCGCCTCCGTCACCCCCTGGTAGGTGACGTCCGCCTCGGACTCCACCTCCAGAAGCAGCGAGGGGTACCAGAGGAAGGTCCACTCTCCGGAACCGAACTGCGCGGCGTACTCCATCGGGCTCACGGGTTCCGGGTCACGGCCGTACGGGTTCGGGTCATCGGGCACACCGGGCGGACGATCCATCACGGCACGGCCCAGGAGGCGCTCCACGCCCTCCCCGCTCATCAGATCGCCTCCGACCGCCAGGAACTGGTGGTAGGCCGGACCACCGTGGTGTCCCTGGTAGAGAACCGGCTCCGGGTCGTTCGTGTACCGGTGCACCAGGAACTGTCCATGCTCGTCCGCCGTGGTGTTGCGCTGGTAGGCCTCGAAGCTCTCGACCTCCTTGGCCGAGTCGATCGCCTGGGAGAGCACGGCCTCCCAGTTCTCGGGGTCCGTCTCCGCCGCGAGCGCGGAGTCCACCCCCTCTCCACCGGAACCCGCATCCCCGGCGTTCCCCCGGCCTTCGCCGCCTGCTGTGGTGACCCCGGCACCTCCCCCCAACCCCATTCCGGGCAGGCCGAGCGAGGGCACCCCGTTGCCCGGCCACACGAAGACTCCCCCGGCGAGGACCAGGGCGAGTGCGGCGGCCCCCGCCGCCACCCACGTCCCCGAGCGCTTCCTGCGCACCCTCCTGGTCTCCGGGGCGGAGATTCCCCGCCACTCGGTGGCGAGCAGGCCGGGAACGATCTCGGTGGGGTGGGCCGCCGCCACCGGCTCCACTCGGGTCGCGGCCCAGCCGCCGGTGAGTTCCGAGAGGACCTCGACGGCGGTCGGACGTTGGCCTGGGTCCTTCGACAGTGCCCTGCGTACCGGGGTGGCCAGGGGTTCAACGAGCACGGACAGATCCGGTTCCTCGTTGCGGACACGGTGGGACAGCACATCCGGCTGACCGGCCCCGAAGGGGTTCACGCCGGTGGCGGCGAAGAGCACCAGGCTCCCCCAAGCGAACATGTCCGAGCGTTCGCTGGCCTCCTGTCCCAGATACTGTTCCGGCGCCACCCAGCCGGGGGTGCCGAGCAGTCCGCCGGTCGCCGTGAGCGCGGTGCCGTCTGCGGCGCGGGCGATCCCGAAGTCCAGCACCTTGGGACCGTCCGGGGCCACGATCACGTTCCCCGGTTTGAGATCCCGGTGCACCACTCCCACCGCGTGGATCGCGGTCAAAGCCTCCGCCAGACCCACCGCGAGCGCGGTGAGCACTCCTCCTGTGAGTGATCCGTTCTCACGGACGTGCTGGCGCAGGGTTCGACCAGGCACGTACTCGGTGGCCAACCAGGGGGTGGCGGCCTGGGTGTCCGCAGCGAAGAACGTCGGTGTGCAGGTGGCGCGGACCCTGGAGACCAGGTCCACTTCCCGGGCGAACCGAGCGCGGAACTCGGGATTGGCCGCGAACTGGGGGTGGACCACCTTGACCGCGGCGGGGGCGCCGTCCCCGGCCAGGCCGGCGTAGACGGCGCCCATGCCACCCGCGCCGATCCGGCCGACGACCCGGTAGCCACCGAGGTGTTCGGGGTCGGTCCCGGTGGGTGGCTCCACACCATCGGGCAGACGGTCCTTCGTGAACGGCGGATGGGGATGGGGGGTCACTGGTACTCCGAGTCCTCTGTGTAGGCGCAGTTGTCCAGGGGAGCGCCGTTGGTCAGTGTGGTGTCGAGCGGCCCGATGTAGTCCCTTCCGGGGAAGGTCTCGACCTCTCTGGTCTCGGACACCCCGCTCATCGAACGCGGCACGCAGAACCCTCCCGGGTAGTCGAGGGACTCCTGGGCCCGCGCCCTTGTCTCCAGGGGTACGAAGTAGACGGCCGCCACGCCGCCACTGAACGTGAGCCGGACGGTCTCGGTCGGGTCGTCCGGGGTGAGCTCGGCGAGCAAGCCCGTGTTGCCCACGGTCCTGAAGTCGAGGTTCTCCTGGCCGGGCGTGATGGCTCGCAACCCGAGGAACTCGTTGCTGTGCACGGTCAGGGAACCGTGGTCGGGGAGGTACTCCAGGTCTATGGTCATTCTGAAGTCAACGAACTCGCCGGAAACGGCCTCACTGAAGTCGATTCGCAACTGGTCGAGGGGCTCTCCCCCGTCTGAGGAGGGTTCGAGGCGGCGGACGAGCACGGGCTCGTCCTGAGAGGCCGGTTCCACCACGACTTCGCCCGTCTCGTAGAGATCGCGGTACTCCTCGGGGGCGTCGTCGGGGGCTCCTGCGGCGGAGGTGGTCCCCCCTGTGGCCGCGCTCCCGCCCGTCGTGCCCCCCGGCCCACTCGGCTCCCCGGGAAGCGACGAGTCCTCACCGGTCAGGGCGCGCACCCCCAGCCCGACGACCAGGGCGAGGGCAAGGACTCCGGAGACCGCTGTGAGGGCCGTGCGGTGCCGTCGCGCCCAGCTCCGCTTGCGCGGGGCGCCTCGAATCCATTCCCGTGGGTCCGTGAGGGGCACGGACACGGCGGCCCAGGTGCGGTTCGGGCTCCCGGCGTCAGCGTGCCTCTCGGTTCCCGGCAGCCCTGCCACGGCCTGCTGGAGTTGGGCGGCGGTCGGCCGAGCCTCGGGGGCCTTGGACAGGGCCCGGTGCAACACCGCGTGCAGGTGCACGGGGACACCGAGCAGGGACGGGGGTTCGGAGAGGACGCGTGAGACGACGACGTCGGAGGTGCCCGAGCCGAAGGGGCCCCGTCCGGTGGCGGCGTGGACGACGAGCCCGGCCCACGCGAAGACGTCCGAGCGGTCTGTGGCCGGGGCGCCCCGATACTGCTCCGGGGAGATCCAGCCGGGAGTGCCGACCAGTCCGCCGGTCCGGGTCAGGGCGGTGCCGTCGGTGGCTCGGGCGATCCCGAAGTCCAGCACCTTGGGACCGTCCGGGGCCAGGATCACGTTCCCCGGTTTGAGATCCCGGTGCACCACCCCAGCCGCGTGGATAGCGGTCAACGCCTCCGCCACCCCGTGGGCGAACTCGGCCAGCGCCTGCCCCGAAAGCGGTCCACGCGTGCGCACGAAGTCGGCCAGGGTCGGTCCGGGTACGTACTCGGTGGCCAGCCACGGCACTTCGGCACCGGTGTCGGCGCCGAAGAAGTCGGGGACACACGCGGCACGAACCCGGCGAACCAGTTTCACCTCGCGCGTGAAGCGCTCCCGAAAGTCGGTGTCCGTGGCCAGGACCCGGTGCACGCACTTGACCGCCACCCGCCGGTCCCGGTCGTCCAGTCCCGCGTACACCACACCCATGCCGCCAGCACCCAACCTCCCCACCAGGCGGAACGGTCCGATGTAGCGAGGGTCGACCGGGTCGAGGGGCGGCACACCGGTGGGGGGTTCGGGGGG
>NZ_LAVM01000085.1:0-23951 GCF_001083815.1 Nocardiopsis sp. SBT366
AACAAACATGGCTTAAAGAAAATCAAACACGCGCTGTTGAGTTCTCAAGAAACAATCACTCTTCCCGTACAAGCGCCAGAACCGAAGTTCCGTCTGCTCTTCCGGAGAAGGCTTTTTGCGTTTCCACCGCTTTAGCGGCTTCTACGCTGTGTTGTGTCTTTACTTTATCAGGTGTTCCGCGCCCCGCCAAATCGGCGTTTTCGCTTCAAACCTGATCCGGAGAAAGAATTCCCGGTGCTTCTTCCGCCCCGCGTTTCCGCCGGGCTTTTGAAGCAACTCCCCGAGCTTACATGCCCGAGCGACTGCTCGAACCATCTTGCTGAGAAGAGAGGATGTCGGTGATCGCGGCCCGGTTCCGAGTCGAAGCCATGAAGGCCTCACTCGCCGTCCCGCAGCGACTCGACCGACTATAGAGGGGGCGGGTGCGGACGTCAAGTCAGGACCCGGAACGGGCGCCGTCTCGGCGGATCCGGGCCTCTGGCACCCGCGCGCGGTCCTCACACCAGGCCCGCGCCGGTTACGTCGGCTGTAGTCAGACAACAACTGTGGTGCCCGAATCATCCCGAGGCCAAACCTTCGCCAGACGCGACCACGGAAGCCCCGGAACACCACGAACGGGTGAGGGCCGGTCTCCCCAGTGGAAGCCGGCCCTCGTGCGTGCGTCCGAGCGTCAGCCCTTGAGGACCACGCCGCCGATGTTGCGCTTGCCCTTACGGAGTACGACGAAGCGGTCGGCGAGCACGTCGTCCGCGCTCAGCGTGGCCTCGACGTCGGTGACCTTCACGTTGTTCACGTAGGCACCGCCCTCCTGGATGGCACGGCGGGCCGCCGACTTGCTGGGCGTCAGGCCGCTCAGCGCGAACAGGTCGGTGACCAACAGATCCCCCACCGGGCCGTCGACCTCGGCCTTGGGTACCTCGGCCAGAGCGGCGTCCAGGGTGCGGCCGTCCAACTCCGTCAGGTCCGCGCGGCCGAACAGCGCCAGGCTGGCGTCCTTGACCTTGCGGGTCTCCTCCTCACCGTGGACCAGCGTCGTCAGCGTCTCCGCGAGCGCGCGCTGCGCCGCACGCGCCTGCGGACGCTCCTCCGTCTGGCGTTCGAGGTCCTCGATCTCCTCGCGGGAGAGGAAGCTGAACACCTTGAGGTAGCGGATGACGTCGCGGTCGTCCGCGTTGAACCAGAACTGGTAGAAGGCGTACGGGGAGGTCAGTTCGGGGTCGAGCCACACCGTGCCGGTCTCGGTCTTGCCGAACTTGGTGCCGTCGGCCTTCGTGAGCAGGTTCGTGGTCAGAGCGTGCGCCTGGCCGTGCGGCTCGTTCCCCTCGATCCGGCGGACCAGGTCCATTCCGGCGGTGATGTTGCCCCACTGGTCCGAGCCGCCCGTCTGAAGCGTGCAGCCGTAGCGGCGGTAGAGCTCGACGAAGTCGTAGGACTGGAGGAGGACGTAGCTGAACTCGGTGTAGCTCATGCCCTCACCGTCGAGGCGGCTCCTGACCGTCTCCCGAGCCAGCATCTGGTTGATGCTGAAGTGCTTGCCCACGTCCCGGAGCAGCTCGATCGCGTTCATCTGCCCCAGCCAGTCCCCGTTGTTGGCGAGGATGGCGTCGGTCGGGCCCGCCTGCTCGCCCTCAGGCGTGAACCGCAGGAAGGCGGAGAGCTGCCCGGCCAGGTTCCCGACCCAGTCCAGCACCGTCTCCACCGAGTTCATCTGGCGCTCGGCGTTGGGCTTGGGGTCGCCGATGAGGCCCGTGCCACCACCGACGAGGGCGATGGGCCGGTGCCCGGCCTGCTGGAAGCGGGCCAGGGTGAGCGCCTGGGTGAGGTGGCCGACGTGCAGGCTTCCCGCGGTGGGGTCGAATCCGCAATAGAGGGTGATCGGACCATCGGCCAGCGCCTTGCGGAGTGCGTCAAGGTCGGTCGTCTGCGCGATCAGTCCGCGCCACTGGAGTTCGTCGATGATGTCGATCACTGTGTAGCTCTCTGTTGTGTAGGCGGGCCCTCGGCCCGATCTGCCTAGCAGTGTAGGGCGACCGTGCGCACGGGGCACCCGGTTATCCCTCACACGACCACGCTACCGGCCGGGTGTCGGCCCAGTTCACGCGGCAACGGGTGCGCGTAGGACACCGGTCAGGGCCGTGCCTTGACGCGCTGGGCTAATGGCATTAGCTTTATGGCTATGGGCATGAGCCATAGGGTTCGCGCCACGGACGAGGGACACCGTCATGCACCACCTCCAGCGCCCCGACGGGCGAATCGCCTACGACCTCCACGGTGCCGGGAACACCGGAACACTCGTGATCTGCGTGCCCGGCATGTTCGACCACCGCTCCTCCTTCCGGTTCGTCGCCGCCGCGCTCGCCGAGGCCGGGAACCGCGTGGCCGTCATGGACCTGCGCGGACACGGGGACAGCGACACCACCTTCGAGCGCTACGACAGCCGCGTGGCCGCCGGCGACGTCGTCGCCCTGGCGGAGGAACTCGGCGGCGGGAAGGTGGTCGTCGCGGGCAACTCCATGGGCGCGGCGGCCGCGACCATCGCCGCGCTGGACCGTCCCGACCTGGTGAGCGGTATCGCCCTGCTCGGCCCGTTCCTGCGACCCGGCGTCCAGAGCCGACTGCAGCGTGCCTCGCTGAGGCTCCTCGTCTCCGGGCCCTGGATGGCGCGGGGTCTGACGATGGTCTACGACTCCCTGCACAAGGGGCGCGTCCCCGAGGGGCACGCCGAGCAGAAGGCGCGCGTCCACGCGATGCTCCGCCCCGCCGAGCGGCGTCGGGCCGTGGCCCGAACCATCGGGGTCACCAACGAGACGATCGACGACGCGAGCGGGCTGTCCGCTCGGGCCGTGGTGATCATGGGCGAGCTGGACCCCGACTGGAAGGACCCCCGTGCAGAGGCCGACTGGGTGGCCTCCGTGGTGCGGGGCGACGTGGTCATGGTCCCCGACTGCGGCCACTACGCGCAGTCCCAGCGCCCCGACGTCGTGGTTCCCGCGCTGGTCGACCTGATCGAGAAGGCGGAAGCCGTTGCCTAGGGCGGGGCTGACCCCCGTCGTGGTCACAGAGGAGGCGGCGTCGCTCGTCGACGAACGCGGGTTCGACAGCCTGTCCCTGGCGGCGCTGGCGAAGCGGTTGGGTGTGGCGACCCCGAGCCTGTACAAGCACGTCGACGGGTTGGACGGGCTGCGACGGGAGGTGTCCCTGCTCGCCGTCGGCGAACTCGCCGAGCGGCTCCGGTCCGCCGCGACGGGCCGGTCCGGCGCTGATGCCCTGCGGGCGCTCTTCGATGCCCACCGTCGCTACGCGCTGGAGCACCCGGGCCGCTACGTGTCGATCCAGCGGGCTCCCGCCCCGACGGACACCGAGGCGCGAGCGACCTTCGCTCGGCCCGTCGAGGTGATCGCCGCGGTGCTGCGCGGGTTCGCGATCCCCGAGCGGCAGATGGTGCACACGATCCGCGCGCTGCGCAGCGCCGTGCACGGGTTCGTCGATCTGGAGACCCACGGCGGCTTCGGGCTGCCGGAGGACGTCGACGAGAGCTACGCCGTGCTGGTGGAGGGCTTCGTCCGTGCCCTGGACAACTGGCCCGTCCGCGACGAGGGGGCCAGGGAGATCTGACCCCGGGTGTCGTTACGGTCCGGGCCGGTGATGGGCCAAGCTTGAGGGACCCGGATCGGACGACCCGCCCGTCACGGGAGGCAAGACAGTGTTGGAGTTCCCCGATGGCCCAGAAATCCTCCCCCCGAAACCCCGCCAGGGGCGGGAAGCCCTCCTCTCGGCTGACCGCGATCATCAGTACCGTCGTCGGCGTCCTCGTGCTCGCCGCCTTCGTTCTGCAGCAGCTGGGCGTGATCGACCTGGAGTTCGGTGAGTCCGGTACGGAACCGCAGAGCTCACCGGAGTCGAGTTCCTCCGACGTCGACCAGGCCAGGCAGCGGTTGGAGGAGATCCGTGTCGAGGAGGAGAACGACTCGCCGGGATACGACCGCGCGCTGTTCCCGCACTGGGACTCCGGGGTCCAGGACAACTGCTCCACCCGTCAGGTCGTGCTGCTCCGCGACGGTGAGGACGTCCAGACCAACGACAAGTGCCAGCCGGTCTCCGGTTCCTGGCACAGCCCCTACGACGGTGAGACCTTCACCGACGCGCAGGACATCGACATCGACCACATGGTGGCGCTGAAGGAGGGGTGGCGGTCGGGTGCCCACGCCTGGTCGACCGAGGAGCGCCAGGAGTTCGCCAACGACCTCGACTCCTCGCAGCTGTGGGCGGTGAGCGCCTCGACCAACCGGGCCAAGGGTGACGCGGACCCGGCGAACTGGCTGCCGCCTCTGGAGTCCTCCCACTGCGACTACGTGGTGTCCTGGATCGAGGTCAAGCACAAGTGGGACCTGACCGCCGATCCCGAAGAGGAGACCGCGCTGCGCGAGGTTCTCGACGGTTGCTGACCGGCCCCCGCGCCGATCCGCTGATCACGTGACGCGCTGGCCCGGCACCCCGGGCCAGCGCCCTAGGCCGGGTTCTCCTGGGCCATGCCCCGTGCGGTCGCCAGGATCTCCTCTTCGCCGATCAGCCCGAAGGGGTCACGGACCTCGACGGCCACCCCAGGCGCGGGCGTCCAGAAGGCCTCGGACCCCCCGTACAGTCCCCCGGTCCCGTTGTTGTCGAAGTCGCCCAGCTCCCAGGTGTCGGGATCGCGCTCGTGGTAGCGGGTGAGGAAGGAGCGGACAGTATCCAGGTCGGTGAGCTCCTCCCCCCTCAGGACCAGGACCTGGAGCAGCACCTCGAACCCACCACCCTCCTTGGCCTGTTCCCAGGCCCGTTGGGTGAAGGCGACGTCTCCCCACTCGTAGGTGAAGTCCGAGGCCGAGGCCTCTGGCCCGACCTGCGCGGGCAGGTGGCCGATGGTGAATCCGTCCAAGGGTCCTCCTCGGGGGCCGACGGCGGACACCGCCGCCGTGAGAACGAGTACGAGCACGGTGGCGAGGGCCACCTGGGCCCACCTGGTCGGGCGCATGTCACCTCCACCGGCGCCCCCGGGACCGTCCCGGGGGTGACCGGTGATTCCATGCTCCGCCGGGCGGGCGGTCAGTACCAGAGTGTCCTCGAACCTGTGGATAACTCCGCTCCGACACACCCCGCCGGTCCGCCTCCACGGGGGTCCCCACCCCGGTGAAACCTTCCCGGCCGTCCTGCCTCAGCCCGCGTTGACGTGGTGGTCGTACAGGAACTCGGCGATCGCCAGGGACGAGGTCGCCGCCGGGGAGGGCGCGTTGCGCACGCACACGACCCGACCGTGCGTGTCCACGTGGAAGTCATCCAGGAGTCCGCCGTCCCGGCCCAGCGCCTGGGCCCGCACACCGGCGGGGGCGGGACGCAGGTCGGCGGCGGTGAGTTCGGGGAGCAGGCGACGGGCCTGACCGGCGAACACCGCTTTGGAGGCCGACACCAGCGTCTCCCGGGCGCCGACGGTCCAGTGCTGGCGGGCCAGGCGCCAGAAGCCGGGCCAGGCGAGCGTCTGCGCGAACTCGCGGGCCCGCAGGTCGCGGGCCCGGTATCCCTCCCGGGCCAGGGCCAGGATGGCGTTGGGCCCGGCCATGACCTCGCCGTGCACGTGGCGGGTCAGGTGCACGCCCAGGAACGGGTACCTGGGGTCGGGGACCGGGTAGAGCAGGCCGCGCACGAGATCGCGGCGCTCAGGAACGAGTTCGTGGTAGTGACCCCGGAAGGGGACGACCCTGGGGTCGGCGCCGCCGCCTGCCATGCGGGCGAGCTGGTCGCTCTGGAGTCCGCCGCACAGGACCATGCGGTCGAACCGGTGGATGACCCGCTCCCCCTTGGGGTCCCCGGTCAGGGCCTCCGTGCCGTCGTGGTCCTGGCGGAGGTCGATGACGGGGGTGTTGAGCAGGACCCGGCCACCGGAGCGGCGCACGTCGTCGGCGAGCTGTTCGGCGACCGCGACGAAGTCCGTGATGGCCGTGGTGGGCGAGTGCAGCGCGCCGACGCCGACCGCGTGGGGTTCGATCTCGCGCAGTCCGTCGGGGCCGAGACGGGTGACGCCGGGGACGCCGTTCTCCTTCGCCTTGCCCTCGATGTCGTCCAGGCGCGCCTCGTCCTCGGCGTTCACCGCGACGAGGAGCTTGCCCGCCTCCTCGTAGGGCAGGCCGTTCTCCGCGCAGTAGTCCCTGAGCAGTCCGACCCCCCTGCGGCAGAGGGTGGCCTTGAGTGAACCAGGGCGGTAGTAGAGGCCGGCGTGGACGACGCCGCTGTTGTGGCCGGTCTGGTGCGCGGCGACCCGGTTCTCCTTCTCCAGGACGGTGACTCGGGTGCCGGGGCGGTGGAGGGTGATGTGGCGGGCCAGGGCCAGGCCGACGATCCCCGCTCCGATGATGCCGATGTGTTCGGTGCTGCGCATGGGCGCACGCTAGCAACCCGGTGTCCGGCGCCCGGGCACCGGGTGACGAGGAACACGGGACAAGCGGCCGCGGATCACAGTGAGCGCAGTCCCACCAGCACGGCGTGCAGGATGTCCTCGTGTCCCAGGGGACGTGAGGGGCCGCAGCACTGGAGTGAACCCTCGGCGACCATGACGGTGGCCATCGAGCGCACCTGTCCCATGGGGAGACCGACCTCGGCGGCGAGCTCGGCCACTGTCCGGGCGCGCCTTGCGTGGTTGAGGATGGCCTCCCGCTCCGGGCGCAGCCACTCGTGGTGACCGGGGGTGCGGGCGGCCACCACGAGGGTGAGCAGGTCGAGGTCGGCGGAGTCCGAGGTGCGCGGCGCGGCGCGTTCCGTGGTTCCGACGTCGACGGCGTAGGGGCGCAGGAACCTCTCGTTCCCCGCGTCCTCTGCCTCGTCGACGGGTCTGTGGCCGTTCGCGTCGGTGCGGTCGGCCGGGCCACGTTCCGTCAGGCGACGGGCGCGGCGGCCCTCAGCGGTCACTGGGTCCTCCTGGTGGTGTCGGGAAGGGCGAGGTGTCGGTCGGCGCGGGACCGAAGGGGGCCTGTTCCCCGGAGTCGAGCCGAACGGACGGCCCCGTGGTGCCGCCGCGGTTCTGCGGCGCCGACGGGTCGTGCGGTCGCTGGGCGCCGGAGGGCCCGTACGGCCCTCGTGGCTCCGAGGCCCCGATCCGGTAGTGCGCGCCGCTCGGTGGCCGAGGGCCCGCCGTCCGGGGCTGAGGGCCGGTACGGGCCTGGGGGCCGGTCTGGGGTTGAGGCCCGGTCTGGGGTTGAGGCCCGGTACGGGCCTGGGGGCCGGTCTGGGGCTGAGGCCCGGTCCGGGAGCGGGGGTCGTGCTGGTCGGGGACCCCTTGGGGCCCGGACTGGCCGAACGGTCCCCGGGGTCCCGTCTGTTGGCCGGTCCCCTGGCCGGTCAGGTGACTCAGCGCGCCCGGGAAGGCGGGCACCCCAGCCGGGGCCCCGGTGACGGGGACCGGGTTGTCCACGGGCTCCAGCAGGCTGTCCGGGATGAGCGCGGTGGCCAGAGTCCCGCCGTAGGGCGAGGGGTGCAGCCACACGCGGATGCCGTGCCGTTCGGCCAGGCGGGCCACGACGAACAGCCCCAGCCTCGGGTCGTCCGGAAGGGCCATGACGTCGAACTCCGGCGGACGTGTGAGCGTGCGCTCGGCCGCCGCGTAGCCCTGCTCGGACATGCCCAGCCCGCGGTCCTCGATCTCCACCACGAGTCCGCCGCCGACCGGGGCGCAACCCATGTCCACGGTGGTCCCGGCGGGAGAGAACTGGGTGGCGTTCTCCACCAGTTCGGCGAGGAGGTGAACGACGTCCGCCACGACCTGGCCGTGCATGAGCACCCGGGGCGCGGACGTCAGCCGAACGCGCTCGAAGTCCTCGGTCTCGGCGATGGAGGCGCGCAGAACGTCCACGAGGGGGCGGGGCTGGCGCCAACGGCGCGCAGACTGGCCGCCGCCCAGGATGATGAGGTTGTCGGCGTAGCGGCGGGCGCGGGTCGCCAGGTGGTCCAGTCGGAAGAGTCGGCGCAGCGCCTCGGGGTCCTGCTCCTTGTACTCGATCTCGTCGAGCAGGCGCAGTTGGCGTTGGACCAGGGTCTGGTTGCGGAAGGCGATCCCCAGGAAGGCGCGGTTGGCGCCCCTGCGGATCTCGGCCTGGCGGACGGCCGCCTCCACCGCGGTGATCTGGGCGCTGTCGAAGGCGTCGGCGACCTGGCCGATCTCGTCGTCGCCCTCCTCGTCCAGGGCCGGGAGTTCGTCCACGACGTCGACCTTGTCCCCGCGCTGGGCCCGCTCGATGATGTCGGGCAGGTCCGCGTCGCGGTCCAGGATCTGTTCGCGCAGACAGGTGAGGCGTTCGGTGAGGCGGCGCGAGGACCGGCCCACGAGCGCGATGGCGACCACTCCGCCGAGCAGGGTCACGGTGGCGGCCGCGACTCCGAGCGTGACCCTGAGCAGGGCCGCACTCCAGGCGAGGTCGACGGTGCGTTCGATCTGGGTCCTGGCGATGTCGTCCAGGGACCGGGCGGCGACGGCCGAGGAGGTGTCCCAGTCGTTGGCCTCGATGTCGATGGCGGAGTTCCACTCGGTGAGGGGTTCCTGGCCGGGGAGGGCGTCGTCGTTCTGGGCGACCGGGGGCCGGGTGACGACCCTGCGGCTGAACCCCTCCGCCCTGGTCCACGCGTCGTCCTGGACCAGGGCCTCGTGGGCCGCGCGGACGCTGGGGTGCATGGCGTGGCTGACGGTGTCGAGGGTGGCGCGGTAGGAGGCGGTGAGGAAGGTGAAGTGGGCCGTCTCCTCATAGGTCATCCGCTCCGCCGCGATGACCCCGGCGAGCAGGGCGTCGGCCGTCGCGTACTCCTCACGGGCGGCGAGAAGCTCCCTGGTGAGGACCGCGTCGGTGAGGTTCTCCCCGCCGTCGGTGGTGTGCAGCAGCGCGATGACGGTGTCGGTGAGGGTCCCCAGGAGGTCGCTGTAGCCGCTGAGGGCCTCCTCCCGGTTGGCCGTGCGGGCGTCGACCGTGGAGCGCAGGGCCTCGAGGCGGTCCGGGGCGCCGGTCACCAGGGCGGCGTGGCGGTTCACCTCGACGTCCCGGCCGTCCTCCAGTCCCTCGCCGAGGGCCACGGCCTCGGCCAGGGCGTCGTCCGTGCTGGCGCGCTGCTCCTCAAGGTCGTCCTGGAGGGTCGCTTCCCCTCCGGCGTCCTGGACGCCCAGGTGGACCATGGACAGGCGGCGTTCGGCGCGGAGCTCGGTCGCGACCCCGGACAGGACCTCGGTGCCCTCGCGGGCCTGGCTCACGGCGCTCATGAGCTGGGCGGCCTGGGCGGTCCCGAGTGTGGCCACGATGAGCCAGAGCGCGAGGAAGCACAGGCTCGGGATGAGCACGATCCGGGTGAGCTGCCCGCGGATCGTCCGGGTGGACGCGTGTGTTCTTCGCAATGGCCCCCTCCAGCCCGTGCGGGTGCCGGGGCGTCCTGGGGAGGTGCCTCGGCGGCTTTCGGTCCTGCCGAGGCTATCGAAAAACCATTGCCGTACGTTGTCAAACAATCACGACTAGTTATCCGAGCTTGTGGGAAGGGCCGCCGAGCACGCCCTGGGGCGGTTCGTGTCCGGGGTGAAGGGGCAGGTCACCGCCGATCAACGCGACAGGGCCGCCCGGTGGTCCGGGCGGCCCTGTTCGACGGAGTCCTGGCGGGGCGTGTCGCGGAATCAGGACTCCGGACGGTGTCGGGAACCCACCGGGGCGGGCAGTTCCTCGGCGGTGGGCGGCTGCTCCACACCGAGCGAGTTGAGCACCTCGGCGTAGCGCAGCGCGGCGATCTTGCCCAGGAGGCTGTCCGCCCCCAGGGGAGCCCCGGGACGGGCGCCGTGGCGCTCGGCGAGGTCGGCCAGGTACTGGGCCGGGATCTCCGGGCCGACGGCGCTGGGCGCGATGACCGGACGCTGACAGCCGCCCTGGCGCAAGTGGGCCACGACCTGCTCGATCGAGGCCTCGTTCTCCAGGTCGGCCGGGAGCACCGTCAGCCCGAGCCGGGCCGCGAGCAGCACGGCGGTGACGCCGGCCGCTCCCACGGCGCCCTCTCCGCCCACGGCACCGACGACGACGCCGTCGGCCATGGTGGTGTTGCGGGCGGTCACGCTGATCAGGCGCATCCGGTCGGCGCGCACGAACCCGGCCTCGGCCAGGCGCAGGTGCAGCACCTCGGCCAGCATGGGGTGCGGGCCCAGGCCCTCGGTGACGCGGACGTCGGCCCCGGAGGAGGCCACGGCCGCCGCCACCGCGGCGTTGGTGCCCCCGTGCGGCGCCGTGACCAGGGGGACCACGACACCGCCGAGTGGTCGTTCGTCGGACTTCTCCAGGTCGGCCAGGGCCTCTTCGATACCCAGTTCGTGGCCCTCGGTGTGCCCGAACCTGATGGTGACCTCGGGGCGGTAGGCCCGGACGAGATCGGCCATTCGGGCACCGATCAACTCACCGTCGGCGTCCCTGGCCTGTTCGGCAGTGCCCGGGACCGCCATGATCAGTGTGGGGGTACCGAACCAGTTGTCGAAGGACAGCGGGTTGCGGTGGCGTCCGGAACGCCGCTTGGGCAGTTCGCGTGGGGGAAGTCGGTCAGAGTTTCGCATACCAGGATTCAGACGAGAAGTGGATGGGGCGCGCTGTCAAAGCGGGTGGTCACTGCCGCGACATTGTAGCGTTCAACACCACATTCACGGGCGTTTCTCCCGAACGTACAACGGACCGACCCGGCTCGGACTGGCGGGGTCGCCCGGTCAACCGCTGAGCACCGGGCGACGGCTGTTGATGACGTGGGTGACCAGCTGGACGAGGACGTCCTTGGACGACTCCCGTTCCCTGGCGTCCGCCATCAGCAGCGGCACCTCCGACGGTATGTCCAGCGCCTCGCGCACCTCCTCCGGCTCGTAGTGGGCCGCCCCGTCGAACTGGTTGACGGCGACCACGAACGGCACGCCCCGGCGTTCGAAGAAGTCCACCGCGTGGAAGCACGTGTCCAGCCGACGGGTGTCGGCCAGCACCACGGCGCCCAGGGCACCCTCCACCAGCTCGTCCCACATGAACCAAAAGCGGTCCTGTCCCGGTGTTCCGAACAGGTACAGCACGATGTCGTCGTTGATCGTGATGCGGCCGAAGTCCAGCGCGACGGTCGTCGTGTACTTGTTCTCCACTCCCCCGAGGTCGTCGACCCCCTGGCTGGCCTCGGTCATCACCTCCTCGGTGCTGAGCGGGGTGATCTCGCTGACGGAGGCCACCATCGTCGTCTTGCCTGCGCCGAACCCTCCGGCGATGATGATCTTGACCGCCTGGGGTATCGCCTCCGGCGCCTCACGCGCGTCCTGCGTACCCGGTCGGTTCTCAGAGTCTGCGGATGCCATCGAGTACCGCCTGAAGTACTTTCTTCTCGGGAAGCTGGGTCACGGGCATCGCTGCCCGGGTGTGGACGTCGCCCTCGGCCACCAGGTCTCCCAGGAGCACCTTGACCACCGTCAGGGGGATGTCCAGGCGCGCGGAGATCTCCGCGACCGAGATGGGCCTGCGACACAGGGCCAGGATCGCCTGGAGTTCGGGGTCGCGGACGCGGTCGTCGAGGTCGCGGGCGGCCATGACGATCGTGATCAGGTCCAGCCCGCGCCCGGCGCTGCCGGGTCGGGTCCTGCCCCTGGTCATCGTGTAGGGACGGACCAGCGGACCGGCCGGGGCGTCGCCCGCGGTGGCCCCGGCCGCTGGCCCCTCGGAGGTGGGGTGCCCTCTGCCCCGGTGCCAGGTGGGGTGCGTACGCCGTGCCGGGCCCGCACCCTCCCGCTCTCCTCTCACCGACGGCACGCTCGACAGCGAGCCGCCGCGCTGTTCGCCCGGGGTGTTCACGAACTCCCGCCTCCCATGGCCGTGAGGTGGCCCGGGCGCCGTGGCGGCGCGGTAAGGAACTGGCCCACCCTCTTGACCCGGAGGTTCATCTCGTAGGCGACCAGTCCGACGTCGGCGTCCTCGGTCGCCAGGACGGCCAGACAGGCCCCGGTGCCCGCCGCGGTGACGAACAGGTACGAGTGCTCCATCTCCACGACGGTCTGGCGGACGTCGCCGCCGCCGAAGTGGCGCCCGGTGCCCCGGGCCAGGCTCTGGAACGCGGAGGCCACCGCGGAAAGATGCTCGGCGTCGTCCGAGACCAGTCCCCGGGAGCGCCCGAGCAGCAGTCCGTCGGCCGACAGCACGATCGCGTGGCTGGCGCCCACGACGCGGTCGACCAGGTCGTCAAGGAGCCAGTCCAGGTTGTCCGCGGCCTTGCTCATGCCCACCATCTCAGTCGCTCTCTCCTGTGTGGTCGTCGGCGCCTGCACCGACCTGGTCATCACTGCTGTGCGCGAGCCCGTCGCGGCCGATCTCCTCGGCTCGACCGCGTCGGGTTCCGGCGCTGAAGGCGTCCATCATGCGGCGGGCCTGTTCGGGGCTTCGCTGCGACACGGGTCCGGAGCCGTGCGGGTCCGCCCCGGTCGAGGGGTCGTCGCGGAGCTGGGGTGCGAGGTTGGCCTGCCGCCTGCGGCGGGGCAGGCCCGCCCGGTCCGGTCTGGATCCGGCACCCGTCTCGTCTCCTCCTCTTCGGGGCAGGGGTGCGTGGCCGCTGGGCCGCGACCGTCCGGGCGCGGGTCCGGGGTCGTCCGGCGTGGGCTCGGGCTCGGGGGTCAGGTCCGGCACCTGGCGCAGCAGCGGGCCGTCGGGGACGTGGTCGTTCGTCTCGTCGCCGGGCTGGCGGTCGTCGTGCTCGGGGACCGACCGCAGGACGGGGCGGGCGTGTCGGGGCCCCGACTCCGCGGCCAGCAGGTCGGCGGGGCCGTCGTGGTCCTCGCCCGCCTGGGGTTCGGGGCTCACACCGTTGGAGCGGGCGAGCACCGCCGCCCGGGGGCGCTCCACCGGAGCGCCGCCGCTGGAGACCACCAGGGCGTTGGGCACGAGCACCACGGCGCGGGTTCCTCCGTAGGGCGAGTGCCGCAGCTGCACTCCGATCTCGTGCTTGAGGGCGAGCCTGGCCACGACGAACAGACCGAGGCGGCCGTCCGTTCCGGGGGTCATGACGTCGAACTCCGGCGCCTCGGAGAGCGTGGCGTTGTTCTCGTCCAGGACCTCCTCCGTCATGCCCAGCCCCCGGTCCTCGATCTCGATCACCACACCCTTGGGGACGTTGTCCGTGGCGATGGTGACGTTCGTGTGCGGCGGCGAGTAGGCGGTCGCGTTCTCGACCAGCTCCGCGAGCAAGTGGATGACGTCGGCGACCACCGCTCCCACCAGCGACAGGTCCGGTACGGAGGTGAGTTCGACCCGTGCGTACTCGTCGGTCTCGGAGATGGCTCCGCGCAGGATGTCCACGAGCGGGACGGGGTGGCGCCAGCGCCGGCCGGGCTGGGCGCCGCCGAGGATGATGAGGTTCTCCGCGTGGCGGCGGCCCCGGGTCGCGAGGTGGTCGAGCTGGAAGAGGCTCTCCAGCAGGTCCGGGTCCTCCTCCTCCCGCTCCACGCGGTCCAGGAGTTGGAGCTGACGCTGCACGAGGGACTGGTTGCGATGGGCGATGCCGAGGAAGACCCGGCTGACGCCCGCACGGATGTCGGACTGCTTGACGGCGGCGCCGACTGCGGTGCGCTGGGCGATGTTGAAGGCGTCGGCCACCTGTCCGACCTCGTCGGTTCCGTGGTCGAGCTGCTTCATCTCGGTGTCGAGGTCCACGCTCTCCCCCGCCTCCAGACGGCGCACGATCCGAGGGAGGTCGCTGCGGGCGATCCCCAGTGTCTCCGCCCGGAGCCTGGCCAACCGGTAGGTGAGGCGGCTGGCCGAGCTGGCGGCCACCCCGTAGGCGACCGTTCCGGCGAACAGGGAGGTGATACCGCCGCCGAGGGCCATCGTGAACATCCACGAGCTGGCCTCCTCGGTGGAGGTGACCACGCTGTCCACCCGGTCGGTGGTGACCTCGGCGAGCCCGGTGTTGACCTCGTCGGCCGCCTCACGCCAGTCGCCGAGGCCGCTCGGCGGGGTGCGGTCGCGGTTGATCTCCCCGGTGAGGGGGTCGATCTCCACGGGCGCCTCGTGTTGCATGAGGGTGTCGGCGATCCCCATGGCCTCCACCCACGCGGCACCGCGGGTGATCCGCTCGACGCGGGAGGCCTGATCCTCCTCCTGGGAGACCGTCCCGGGAGCGAGCCCGGCCTCCGCGGGGGCCTCGGCACCCCGGTCCGGGATCTCCTCGGGCGTCTCCTCCGCGCTCAGACGGCGACGCGTGTCGCCCGCGAGCGAGGCGATCTCGGCCTGGTGCGAGCGGGTGAGGTCGTTCTCCGCGAGAACGGCGGTGATGACGGCGTCGACGTGGCCGAAGCTCTCCATGGACCACAGCAGGTTGTCGGCCTCGGAGGCGGCGTCGGAGACGAGCCCGTCGTCCAGTCCCTGGACGGTGGCCGAGTAGAGGCGGATGCCCTGTTCGATCGCGCCGGTGTAGGTGTCCAGTACCTCCGTCACCGGGCCGGGGTCGGCGAGATTGTCGGTGCGCAGTGCCTGGACGTCCTCCAGGGAGCCGAAGAACGCCAGGGCCAGCGGCTCGGGTTCGCCCCGGCCGCCCTCCAGGGTGTCGCGCACCTGGCGGAGCTGGGCGAGGGCCTCGTCGGTGGTCCGCGCCGCGTCGACCAGCGCCTGTCGGCTGTCGCCGCCGGGGTCGGTCACGAACTCGACGCCGAGTCGGCGTTCGTCCTGGAGCGCCGTGAGCGCTCCGGCGAGGTCGGCCCCGGCTCGGCCGTCGGTGACGGAGTGGTGCAACGACACCGCCTGCGCGAGTGTGGCCGTGCTGAGCAGGATGAACAGCGCGAGGAAGGTGACGGTGGGGATCAGCACGATCCGGTTGAGCTGTGTCCTGATGCCGGGACCGTTCCCGCTCTTGGGCCCGCGACCCGTGCTCACTGGCTGACCCACTGCGCTCCTCCCACGGACTCGACGCGGGCACCGGAGACCACGCTTGGTGCGTGCCGGTCCCCGCACGGGTCGTCACGGTACGCGCAGATGGAAACACGTGCGGTGTCCGCAGACTCTGGACGCTACCGCACTCTTCCCCCTGGCGCGGGGGAATCGGAGATTGGATCCCTCGCGGGCACGGGCCCTGGGTGCGTCGGTGGTCTGGTGTGTGCACGCATGTCAGGGGATGGTGCCGGAAGTCCGTACCTCAGTGCGGTTGTTGCTCCTGGGACATAGGGTTCTGCCCATGACGCAAGAGGATCGTGATCTGGACCGGCTGGTCAGAGGGCGTATCCGCGCCCTTCGGGTGGCGCAGGGCTGGTCCCTGGAGGACTTGGCCGCACGCGCCCGGCTGAGCCAGTCGACCCTGAGCCGGATCGAGAACGGGCAGCGCCGACTGGCCCTCGACAGCCTGGTGACGCTTGCCCGGGCGCTGGACACCACCCTGGACCAGCTCGTGGAGAGCGCCACCGACGACGTCGTCACCAGCCCGATGGTCGACGGCAACCACGGCACGCTGCGCTGGCCGGTGAGGGCGGACCCCGGCATGACCGTCATGCGCCAGAGGCTGACCGATCCCCCGCCGGACCAGCCGTCTCGGATGCGGGCGCACCCCGGCCGGGAGTGGCTGGTCGTGCTGTCCGGCACGGCCGTGCTGCTGTTGGGAGAACGGCGCCTGCGGATCGAGACCAACCAGGCGGCGGAGTTCCCGACCATGCTTCCGCACGCGATCGGGGCCGAGGGCGGTCCGTGCGAGATCCTCGGCATCTTCGACCGGGACGCCCGCCGTGGGCACCAGCGGGGCGGCGCGGAGGACTCCCCCGCGTGAGCCCGTAGGCGGGCGCGCTTGCGCGTCCGGCAGCCGCGGTCGGCCCTTTCTTGCTTTTGGCGAAAGAAGTACTGCCACAGGCGCAAGGGGTGCCTAACCTGGGCGCATGACGCACTCTCACACACACGACGGTCAGCACTCCGAGCACCAGCACCACGACCACCAGGCGGGCCACCGGCCCGCTCCCGGCTCCCACGACCAGGCGGTGATCCTCGACCTCGACGCGCGGGTCATGGCACCGCAGACCGACCGCGTCATCGGCTGGCTGCCGCTCCGGGAGGAACCGCGCGAGATCGTCGACCTCGGCTCCGGTACCGGGGCCGGGACCCTGCCGCTCCTGGACCGCTTCCCCGAGGCCCGCGTGACCGCCGTCGACTCCTCGGCCGAGCACCTGGACCGGCTGCGGGTGAAGGCACGGGAAGCGGGGGTCGAGGGCCGCGTGCGCACCGTCCTGGCCGACCTCGACCAGGCCGACTGGCCCGATCTCGGCGCCCCGGACCTGGTGTGGGCCTCGGCGTCCCTGCACCACATGGCCGACCCCGACCTCGCCCTGCGCCGGGTCCGGGACCTGCTCGCGCCCGGCGGGCTCCTCGCGCTGGTGGAGCTGTCCGGCTTCCCTCGCTTCCTGCCCGAGGACGCCCCGCAGGAGCGGCCCGGACTGGAGGAGGCCCTGCACGCGGTGAGCGACCGGTGGCACGCCGGGCACGTGCCGCACCGGGGCGCGGACTGGACGCGGAAGCTGACGGACAACGGGTTCGTCATCGAGGGCGAGCGCACAGTGACGGCGGAGGTCGAGGGCGCCGGGGACCCGGTGATCGGCGAGTACGCCCTCACCAGTCTCCGGCGCCTGCGGGAGGGCGTGGCCGACGAGCTGGCCCCCGAGGACCTCGCGGCGCTCGACCGGCTGCTGGACGCCGGGGGCCCGGGCGGGATCACGCGCCGCGACGACCTGACGGTGCGTACCGTGCGCTCCGTCTGGGCCGCCCGCCGCTCGGACTGATCCGGGTCCGTGCGGCGGACGGCCCGGGGGGCTAGGCCACGAAGGCCTTGCGGTGCTCCTCGACGTCGGAGCGCAGGCGCCCGAGCTGTTCGGCGACGCGGACGGGGGCGGTGCCGCCCCGGCCCGCGCGGGAGGCCAGGGAGCCCGGGACGGTCAGGACCTCGCGCACGCCCGGGGTCAGGTGCTCGGAGATCTCCGCGAAGTCGGCGTCGGTGAGGTCGGGCAGGTCGATGCCGCGCTCCTCGCAGACCCGCACGCAGGTACCGGCGATCTCATGGGCATCACGGAAGGGGACGCGCTCGCGGACCAGCCATTCGGCGATGTCGGTGGCCAGGGAGAAGCCCTGCGGGGCCAGCTCGGCCATCCGGTCGGTGTGGAAGGTGAGCGTGGCGACCATGCCGGTCATGGCGGGCAGCAGCAGGTGCAGGCTGTCCACCGCGTCGAAGACCGGCTCCTTGTCCTCCTGGAGGTCCCGGTTGTAGGCCAGCGGGAGCCCCTTGAGCGTGGTGAGCAGACCGGTGAGGTCACCCACCAGCCGCCCCGCCTTGCCACGGGCGAGCTCGGCGACGTCGGGGTTCTTCTTCTGCGGCATGATCGACGAGCCGGTGGAGAAGGCGTCGTCGAGGGTGATGAAGGAGAACTCCTTCGTCGCCCACAGGATGATCTCCTCCGAGAGCCTGGACAGGTCCACGCCGATCATGGCGGTGACGAAGGCGAACTCGGCGACGACGTCGCGAGCGGCCGTCCCGTCGATGGAGTTCTCCGAGGAGGCCGGGAAGCCGAGTTCGTCGGCGACCGCCTCGGGGTCCAGCCCCAGGGAGGACCCGGCCAGGGCGCCGGAGCCGTACGGGGAGACGGCGGCGCGGCGGTCCCAGTCCCGGAGTCGTTCGACGTCCCGGACCAGGGGCCAGGCGTGCGCCATCAGCTGGTGGGCGAGCAGCACCGGCTGCGCGTGCTGGAGGTGGGTCCGGCCGGGCATGGCGGCGTCCGGGTGCGCCCCGGCCTGGTCGGCGAGGGCGCGCACGAGGTCGAGGAGCTGGTCGGCGATGGACCGGGCCTCCTCACGCAGGTACATGCGCACCAGGGTGGCGATCTGGTCGTTGCGGGAGCGCCCGGCGCGCAGCCGCCCGCCGAGTTCGGGTCCGACCCGCTCGATGAACCCGCGCTCCAGCGCGGTGTGCACGTCCTCGTCCTCCAGCACGGGGGTGAAGTCCCCGGAGGCCACGTCGGTCTCCAGCCGGTCCAGTCCGGCGATCATGCGGTCCAGCTCGTCGGCCGTGAGCAGCCCGGCGCGGTGCAGGGCGCGGGCGTGGGCGCGCGATCCGGCGATGTCGTGGCGGGCGAGGCGCCAGTCGAAGTGGGTGCTGAGCGAGAGGCGGGCCAGGGCCTGGTCCGGTCCCCCCTCGAAGCGGCCGCCCCACAGGCGCAGGGCCTCGGGCTGGTCGGCCATCGTGGTCTCCTTCGTGACGTTTCGGTTGGTGCGGGGGACGGCGCGGGCCGTCCGAAGCCGGGTTGACGGCGCCAGGGCCGTCAGGGTCTGCGGTCGGCCAGCCGCAGCAGCGCCGCGGCGAGGTCATCCCCGCCCTGGGGGTCCCGGGAGATCACCAGGATGGTGTCGTCTCCGGCGATGGTCCCCAGGATGGTGTGGAAGTCCGTGTGGTCGATGGCCGAGGCCAGGTACTGGGCGGCCCCCGGCGGGGTGCGCACGATGACCATGTTGGCGGAGGCCTCGGCCGAGACGAGCAGGTCCTCGGCCAGCCGGGTGAGGCGGGCCCCGGAGACCTGTTCGAGGCTGAGGGTGTCAGGGCGGGTGCGCTGGAGGCGTTCGCCGCCCTCCCCCGGGAGCACGTAGGCCAGGTGACCGTCGGCGGTACGGAGTTTGACCGCGCCCAGTTCGTCCAGGTCCCGGGAGAGGGTGGCCTGGGTGACCTGCACCCCGGCCTCGGAGAGGCGTTTGGCCAGTTCCCCCTGGGAGCGGACGTCCTCACGGGTGAGGACGTCCGTGATGCGGGCGTGCCGGGCGGCCTTGGTCATCGGGACCGGTCCGCTGTGGTCGTGGCTCATCGTGTCTCGGGCTCGGGGTTGTCGCTGCTCTCCAGCAGGTGGGCGAGCAGGGCCTTCTGGACGTGGCGGCGGTTCTCGGCCTCGTCCCAGACCACGCTCTGGGGGCCGTCGATGACCCCGGCGGTGATCTCCTTGCCCCGGTAGGCGGGCAGGCAGTGCAGGACGATGGCCTCGGGGTGGGCGGCGGCCACCAGGTCCTCGTCCACGATGTAGGGGCGGAACGGGGCCTCCCGGTCCTCCTTCTGGCCTTCCTGGCCCATGGACACCCAGGTGTCGGTGGCCACGACGTCGGCGCCCTCGGCGGCCTGGCGGGGGTCGGTGGTGACGGTGACCGACCCGCCGGTGCCCTCGGCGATCTCGCGGGCCCGGGTGAGCACGACCTCGTCCGGGTGGAACCCCTCGGGGGCGCCGATCCGCACGTGCATCCCGGCGGTGGCGCACCCCAGCAGGTAGGAGTGGGACATGTTGTTGGCGCCGTCGCCGAGGTAGGCGAGGGTGAGCCCGGCCAGCGTGCCCTTGGACTCGCGGACCGTCTGGAGGTCGGCGAGGATCTGGCAGGGGTGGAACTCGTCGGTGAGCGCGTTGATCACCGGGACGCCGATGTGCCGGGCGAGGTTCTCCACGTCGGCCTGGGCGAAGGTACGCCAGGCGACGGCGGCGACCTGGCGCTCCAGGACGCGGGCGGTGTCCTCCAGGGGTTCGCCGCGCCCCATCTGGGTGCTGCCGGAGTCCAGGACCAGCGGGCTGCCGCCGAGGTCGGCGACGCCCACGGAGAAGGACAGCCGGGTCCGGGTCGAGGGCTTGTCGAAGAGGAGGGCGACGGTGCGCGGACCGGCCAGGGGGCGGTACGCGAAGCGGTCCCGCTTCATCTCGTCGGCGAGGTCGAGGACGCGGCTCTGCTCTTCGGGCGTGAGGTCGTCGTCACGCAGGAAGTGCCGGGTCATGACTGCTGCTCCTTCGTGGCGGCGGCCTCGGCGGCGTCGAGGATGGTGGGCAGTGCCTCGATGAACACCCCGATCTGTTCCGGGGTGATCACCAGGGGCGGGGCCAGACGGATCGCGTCGGGGGCGACCGCGTTGACCAGGAAGCCGCGGACCGCGGCCTGCTCCTGGACGTGCGCGGCGTGCGGTCCGGTGAGCACGAGGGCCCGCCAGAGACCGCTGCCGCGCTGTCCGGCCAGGAGCGGGTGGTCGATGCCCTCGATCTGCTCGGCGAGGAGGTCGCCCATCACCTTGGTGTGGGCGAGCAGCCCCTCGGCCTCGATGGTGTCGATGACGGCGAGGGCGGCGGCGCAGGCCACGGGGTTGCCGCCGAAGGTGGAGCCGTGGTCGCCCTTGTGGAAGGCGTCGGCGAAGCGGCCGAAACCGACGCAGGCGCCGATGGGCAGGCCGCCGCCCAGGCCCTTGGCGAGAGTGAGCACGTCGGGGCGCACGCCCTCCTCCTGGTGGGCGAACCACTCACCGGTGCGGCCGATACCGCTCTGGATCTCGTCCAGGACGAAGGCGGCGCCGGTGCGGTCGCACAGGGCGCGGACCCCGGCGAGGTAGCCCTCGGGAGCGGGGACCACGCCCGCCTCACCCTGGGTGGGTTCGACGAACACGGCCACGCAGTTCTCGTCGACCGCCTCGGTGAGGGCGTCGATGTCGCCGTGGGGCACGAAGCGCACGTCCATGCCGAAGGGGCCGAAGGGCTCGCGGATGGAGTCCTTGCCGGTCAGGGCGAGGGCCCCCGCGGAGCGGCCGTGGAAGCCCTTGGCGGCGGCCACGAAGTAGTGGCGGCCCGATCCGGCGGCGCGCTTGACCAGCTTGAGCGCGGCTTCGTTGGCCTCGGTGCCGGAGTTGGCGAAGAAGACCTTGGCGTCGCCGCCGACCAGCTCCACGAGGCGCTCGGCCAGCTGGACCTCGCGCTCGTGCACGAAGAGGTTGCTGGTGTGGGCGAGGGTGGCCGCCTGGTGCGCGACCGCCTTGACCAGGGCGGGGTGTCCGTGTCCGAGGCTGGAGACGGCGATGCCCGCGATCAGGTCGAGGTACTGGCGGCCGTCGGCGTCGTAGACCTCGCAGCCGCGCCCGAGGGACAGGGCCACCGGCGGCACGCCGTAGTTGGGCATGAGCGAGGCGGCGAAGCGCTCCCTCAGGTCGCTGCTGGTCACTTGTGGGCTCCCGGGTTCTGATCGGTGGTGTACGTGGGGCGCCAGGGGCGCGGGTAGTGGCCGTTTCCGGAGAGGAGTTCGGCCTCCAGCTCCTCGTCGGCGACCATCGTGCCCACTCCGAGGTCGGTGAAGACCTCGAGGAGCAGGGAGTGCGGCACACGGCCGTCGATGATGTGGGACTGGGGCACGCCGCCCTCGACCGCCTTCAGGCAGGCCTCCATCTTGGGGAGCATGCCCGAGGAGAGGGAGGGCAGGATGGCGCGCAGCTCGTCGACGTTGAGGCGCCGGATGAGGTCGGTGTTGGCCGGGTAGTCGGCGAACAGGCCCTCGACGTCGGTGAGCATGATGAGTTTGCTCGCGCCCAGGGCCACGGCGAGCGCGGAGGCGGCGATGTCGGCGTTGACGTTGTAGACGCCGCCGTCGTCGGCGCGCGCGACGCTGGAGACGACGGGGATGCGGCCGTCCGCGATGAGCGCGGACACGGCACCGGGGTTGACCTCGCTGACCTCGCCGACCCGGCCGATGTCGACGGTCTCGCCGTCCACCTCCACGCTCTTGCGCTCGGCGTAGAGGAGGTTGGCGTCCTCGCCGGACATGCCGACCGCGAACGGGCCGTGCTGGTTGATCAGACCGACGATCTCGCGGTTGACCTGTCCGGTGAGGACCATGCGGACGATGTCCATGGCCTCGTCGGTGGTGACCCGCAGACCGGCGGTGAAGCTGGACTCCACGCCGGAGCGGTCGAGCATGGCACTGATCTGGGGTCCGCCGCCGTGGACGACGACGGGGCGCAGGCCCGCGTAGTAGAGGAAGACGATGGACTCCGCGAAGCGGACCCGCAGCTCCTCGCTGATCATGGCGTTGCCGCCGTACTTGACCACGACCGTGCGGCCGTGGAAGCGCGAGAGCCAGGGCAGCGCCTCGATGAGGTGCGCCGCCTTGTCCATGGCCTGGGCCTGGTCCTGGGTGGTGTGTGTCGCGGAGTTCACTGGTGGGCCTGCCTGTCCTCGGGGGCGCCGGGTTCGGCGGTGACGGATGCGGGTGCGTCCGCCGCGATCTGGGCGGCGAGTTCCTCGCAGACCCCGGTGAGCAGGAGGGCGATCTCCGACTCGTCCGGGGTGGCCGGGGCGGCGCCGCTGGCGAGCAACAGGACGGTGTCGTTGGTGCCGGTCAGCGGGGCGAGGGCCGAGGCGGCCGCGTCGCCGACCAGGCGCTGGCACTGTTCGGGGCTGAGGGCGGCGTCGGTGGTCAGGACGCACAGCGCCGAGTCGACGGAGGCGTCGGGGCCCTTGGCCATGCCTCCGACAGTGACTCCCCCGCCTCGCCGGAAGGCGAACTTGGCCACGGTGTCGTCGGTGCGGATGGCGTCGGCGGCGGAGAGTCCGCCGCCCCGCGCCGCTTGGGCGAGCGCGTCCGCCACTGCGGAGTTGAGGGTGGCGGCCGGTGGGACGGCCCCGACCTCACCGGCGGAGCAGAGCGCGATCTCGGCCGCCGAGTCCGCCAGCAGCTCGGCGGTGTGCTCGGCCTCGGCGTGGGCCGTCTGGAAGCCGAGCGGGCCGGTGGCGGCGTTGGCGCTGCCCGCGTTGAGGACGACCGCGCGGACGCGGCCGCCCGAGACGACCTGTCGGGTCCACAGGACGGGTGCGGCGGGGTCGGGGTGGTCGGTGAAGACGGCCCCGGCCGCGCGTGAGGGGCCGTCGTTGACGACGACGGCGACGTCCCGGGCGTGGTCCTCGCCGGTGCCGGCGGTGACACCGGCGGCGCGGAACCCCTGGGGTGCGGTGACACTCATGTCGGCCCCTCCCCTAGGGCGCGACCGCGGCGAGCGGGAGGCCGGTGGTCTCGGGCAGGCCCAGGGCGAGGTTGGTGCTCTGGACCGCTCCGCCCGCAGTGCCCTTGGTGAGGTTGTCCAGGGCGGCGACGGCGACCATGCGGCCCGCGTCGGCGTCCACGGTGACCTGCACGAGCGTGGTGTTGGCGGCGAGGGTCATGGCGGTGTTGGGCCAGGTGCCCTCGGGAAGCAGATGGACGAAGGGTTCGTCGGCGTAGGTGGTCTCGTAGGCGGCGCGGACCTGGTCGGCGGTGACCCCGGGCTTGAGGGGCGCGGTGCAGGTGGCGAGGATGCCTCGGGGCAGGGGGGCCAGGACCGGAGTGAAGGAGAGCCGGACCGGTTCGCCGCTGACCGAGGTGAGGTTCTGGATGATCTCCGGGTTGTGCCGGTGGGCACCGCCGACTCCGTAGGGGCTGAGGGCGCCCATGACCTCGCTGCCGACGAGGTTGGGCTTGGGTGCCTTGCCCGCGCCGGAGGTGCCGGTGACGGCGACGACGGTGAGGTCGGTCTCGACCAGCTGTTGGGCCAGGCTGGGGAAGAGGCCGAGGGTGGCGACGGTGACGTGGCAGCCGGGGACGGCGATCCGCCGGGCGCCGGTGAGGCGGTCGCGCTGTCCGGGCAGCTCGGGCAGGCCGTAGGGCCAGGTCCCCGCGTGGGGAGTGCCGTAGAAGCGTTCCCAGGCGGCGGCGTCGTCGAGGCGGAAGTCGGCTCCGCAGTCCACGACGAGGACGTCGTCGCCGAGCTGTTGGGCGATGTCGGCGGACTGGCCGTGCGGCAGGGCGAGGAAGACGACGTCGTGGCCGCGCAGTTCCTCGACGGTGGTGGGCACGAGGGTGCGGTCGGCGAGCGGCAGCAGGTGGGGCTGGTGCTGGATCAGGGGGGTCCCGGCGTTGCTGCCCGCGGTGAGGGCGCCGATCTCGATGTCGGGGTGTCCCAGGAGCAGACGCAGCAGCTCGCCTCCGGCGTAGCCGCTGGCTCCGGCGATGGCCGCTGTGTATCCCATGGTGAGACCCTCTCTTCTCGCTTGGACTGAACCATCATGCATGCCAGTGTAAGTTTATGCAACTGGTGGCGGCCGAAGCGGGGGGTGTACCAGGAGGGTGCGGCGGGTG